>JAQTXO010000533.1 GCA_028688765.1 Acidiphilium sp.
GGGCGATGACCGGATGCATGGCCCTGTTCTGCCTTACCCTCCTCAACCGGAAATTCGCCGCCGCCAGCCGCGCGGGGGTTTCCCTGCTCAGCTACGCGGTCGGCAGCGCCGCGGCGACGCTGCTGCAGCCGCGCGATCCTGAAAAAGCCCGCACCCTCCCGGTGGTGCGCCGCCTGCTGATCGCCGAAACCGTCAGTCTCGCCGCCTATTGCACGGTGTCCCTCCTGGTCGATCACCCGCTCGCGGGGGCGGCACGCTATGGGCTGATCGTGCTCTCGGCAACGGCAATGGGCATCCAGGCGGTCGCCGCACGGGACATTCATGAACGCGGCATCATCACCGTCGTGCTCAACATCACGATCACCAGCGTCGTCATCGCCCTCACCCGCCGCCTCACAAATCGCGGCCTTGCGCATCTGCCCGCCCATAACCGGCTGCAGGGGATCGTGATTCTGGGTTACGCGGCCGGAGCCCTCGCCAGCGCTGGCGCGTTCGTCTCCGGCTTCGCGAGCCCCGGGCTGCTGCCGCTGGCCGCGGTCCTGCTCACCCTGATCATGTTCACGATCTCAGGAGTCCAGCACGCGTGACGCTGCCGCGACCGCGCTGGCCGTGTCCCACGCCTCCCCGTCGCGGCGGCATGCCTCGCTGCGCTCGACGCTGATGGCACCGGCGATGATCGCGGCATCGAGGCATCCGGTCAGCGCGACATGAATCGCCGCTTCGGTCGCTTCGCGCGCGATCGCGTGGCTCTGGTAATAATGATCGGTGTGGCCCGCGAGGCGTGAGGCGGTCTCGAACTCGCCCTGCCAGGCCCCCATCAGCGCCGCACTCTGCAAGCAGGCGACCAGCACCAGTTCCACGTTGATTTCGGCGGCCAGGGCCAGGGCCTCGGTGAGCGCCGCCTGCCCGCGCACCCGGTCGCCGAGGACCATCACGTAGCCCGCCAGATTGTTCAGCGCGAAACTCAGGTCGAGCAGGTTGCCGGTCGCGCGGCAGCTTGCCGCCACTCGTTCGGCCTCGATCGCGGCCCGCGCCGGGTCGCCCTGCGCGAACAGGATCTCGCCGAGGTTGAGGCCGCCGATCTGGATATTGACGTCGTCGCGGAATTCCCGGCTGATCGATACCGCCTCGTCGAGCAGCACGATGGCGCGCGCCGCATCGCCCTCGAAATGCGCCAGGGCCGCCAGAATATTCAGCAGCCATCCGCGCCGCCGTCCCCGCTTCATCCCGGGCAGGGCCGCCATCATCAGATCGACATAAGGCTGCGCTGCTGTGGCATCCTCGGGGCTGGCCACGCACACCGCCACGCGCGCCGCCGCCACCGCAACGCTTTCGCGATCGCCGATTGCGCGGTAACGCGCGAGGGCATCGAGCGCGGCCTCGACCTTGCGCCGGTCGCCGAATGCCCCGCCGCTGTAGACGAAGGCGATATCGAGCCCGATCCGCGCGGCCACCCGTTCCGGCGTCGCCGGCCCGATCCGGGCTTCCGCTTCGCGCAGCCAATGGCGCTGCTCCACCGTGAGGCCGATATCCCGCCAGAGTTCGCTGGTCAGGCTCATCAGCATCAGACCGCTGGCGCTATTGCCGTCCGGCCCGAACGCCCAGCCGAGCGCCGCGCGCAGATTATCCAGTTCCGGCCGATACCGCGCCAGCCAGATATCCGCAGGCGTGGTCGACCAGCTGCGGTCTGCTTCGCCGAAAAAGCGGATCAGCCAGTCGCAGAACCGCTCCATGATGTGGGGGCGCGCCTCGTCCCGCGCGAAATTCTCCAGCGCCAGATCCCGCACCGGCGTCATCATCCGGAAGCGCGGGTTGCCGTGCCGCACCGGAAACCGGGTCAGCAATGCGCACTCGACCAGCCGGTTCACCGTATCGGGCACCGCCGCGATGCGCAACGGACTCATCCCGATGATGTCGCCTGCGGCTTCCGCCGTCATGCAGCCGAACACCCCGAAGCGCCCGAACGTTACCGCCTCGTCGTCCGACAGGGATTTGTGCATCCACGCGAGCAGCACCCGCAGGACCGCCGGTGTATCCAATGGGCTGCCATGCTCGATCGCCGCTTCCTGCAACCGTGTTTTCAGCGCCCGCAGCACCTCACGCGGCGTCAACCGGCGCAGATGCGGTGCGACCAGCTCGATCGCGAGCGCCACCCCCTTCAATTCATGGCAGATCGCGCCCAACGTTGCCGCGTTATCGGGATCGAGGTGGAAATCCGGCACGGCGAGACGTGCGCGCGCCACCAGCAGCCGCACTGCGGGGGATGCCTGGGCCTGCGCGACATCACCAGCGTTCAGGCTATCGGCAGGGGGCAGCCCGTGTCCGGCGAGGAGCATGAGCATCTCCTCGGTCATGCCGAGCGAATGCCGGCTGGTCGCGATGATCCTGACCTCCGGACACTGGCGCAGCAGGGCACTCGCGATCACGGCCACCGGCGCCGGCAATCTCTCGCATTGATCGAGAATGATCATCATGCGCTTGCGGCGGATCAGCGTGGGCAACATCTCCGCCGCCGTCCGGTCACCGCCGATCTTGTAGCCCAGCAGGCCGCAGAGAGTCTCCGCGATCTCCCCGGTATTGTGCAGGCCTTCGAGTTCGACCAGCCACACCCCATCGGGAAACTGGCCGAGCCGCTCCGCCCCGCATTGCAGGGCGAGCCTGGTCTTGCCGACGCCACCCTCGCCCGCAATCACCACCAGCTGATGGCGTTCGAGCAACGCGCT
>JAQTXO010000053.1 GCA_028688765.1 Acidiphilium sp.
CCGCTTCGCCACCGCCATCATCGAGGAACGCGACCTCGCCGGCCGCGCCGACCTCGATGACGAGCTCGACCGCGTGGTCACCCGCCTGATCGAACGCCGCCCGGACATCAAACTCCTGTTCCTGGTCGGCTCCTGCCCCTCCGAGGTCATCAAGCTCGACCTCAACCGCGCCGCGGCCCGGCTCGATGAGCGGTTCGGCCGCCTGCCCCGCATCCTCGCCTATTCCGGCAGCGGCATCGAAACCACCTTCACCGAAGGCGAGGATGCCTGCCTCGAAGCCCTGGTCCCCACCCTCGCGAACGCCGGCTCCACCACCTCCCTCATGGTGGTCGGCGCGGTCGCCGATATCGTCGAGGACCAGTTCCGCCGCCTGTTCGACGCCCTCGGCATCGAACAGGTCGGTTTCCTGCCCGCCCGCCGCGCCGGCGCCATGCCCGCGATCGGGTCGAACACCAAATTCATCCTCGCCCAACCCTTCCTCGCCGCCACCGCCCGCGCCCTGCAGGAGCGCGGTGCCAGCCGCATCGCCGCCCCCTACCCGTTCGGGGCCGAAGGCACCCGGCTCTGGATCGAAGCCGCGGCAACCACCTTCGGCATCGACCCCGCCCGCACCGCAAGCGTCCTCGCTCTGCCCGCCCGCCGCGCCACCGAGTCGCTCGCCGCCGTCCGCGCCAAACTCACCGGCCGCAAGATCTTCTTCTTCCCCGATTCGCAACTCGAAATCCCGCTCGCCCGCTTCCTCGCCCGCGAATGCGGCGCCGAGCTGGTCGAGGTCGGCACCCCGTTCCTCCACCGCGACCTGATGGACGCCGAACTCGCCCTGCTGCCCCTCGCCACCCAGTTGTCCGAAGGCCAGGACGTCGAACGCCAGCTCGACCGTTGCCGCGCCGAACGCCCCGATCTGGTCATCTGCGGTCTCGGCCTCGCCAATCCGCTCGAAGCCGAAGGCATCGCGACCAAATGGTCGATCGAACTGGTGTTCAGCCCGATCCACGGGTTCGAACAGGCCGCCGACCTCGCCAATCTCTTCGCCCGGCCGCTCGCGCGCCGCGCCCTGCTGGCGGTGTAGCGCCATGCAACTGACCCTCTGGACCTATGAAGGCCCTCCCCATATCGGCGCAATGCGGATCGCCACCGCGATGCAGGGCATCCACTACGTCCTCCACGCCCCGCAGGGCGACACCTACGCCGATCTGCTGTTCACCATGATCGAGCGGCGCGACCGCCGCCCCCCGGTCACCTACACCACCTTCCAGGCACGCGATCTCGGGTCCGATACCGCAACCCTGTTCAAAAATGCGGTGCGCGACGCCTATGAGCGCTTCAAACCCGAAGCCATGATCGTCGGTGCGTCCTGCACCGCCGAGCTGATCCAGGACGATCCGGGCGGCCTCGCCGCCGCCCTCGGCCTGCCGATCCCGGTGATCGCCCTCGAACTCCCCGCCTATCAGCGCAAGGAAAACTGGGGTGCCGCCGAAACCTTCTACCATCTGGTCCGCGCCGCCACCAACAATGTCGCGGTGCCCGCCCGCACCGGAAGCCCGGTCTCGGTCAACATTCTCGGCCCGGCAGCACTCGGGTTTCGCCACCGCGACGACCTGATCGAAGTGACCGACCTGCTGGGCAAACTCGGTGTCGCCATCAACGTGATCGCCCCGCTGGGCGCCCGCTTCGCCGATCTCGCGCGCATCCCCGAAGCCGATGCCAATATCGTGCTCTACCCCGAAATCGCCGGCACCGCGGCCGCCTACCTCGCCCGCAAATTCGGCCAGAAAACCATCGCCACCGTGCCGATCGGCCTGAACGCCACCCGCGAATTCGCCGCCGAAATCGCGGCCCTGACCCATCGCCCCCTGCCGGACGATCTGGAATCGGGTGCCCGCTCCGCATGGTACGCCCGCTCGGTCGACAGCACCTACCTCACCGGCAAGCGCGTGTTCGTCTTCGGCGATGCCAGCCACGCCATCGCCCTCGCCCGGGTCGCCGCGCGCGAAATCGGCTTCACCGTGGTCGGCCTCGGCAGCTACAGCCGCGAATTCGCCCGCGAGGTCAAAGCCGCCGCCGCGCTCTACGACATCGAAGCCCTGATCAGCGACGATTACCTGACCATCGAAGCCGCGATCGCCGCCGCCCAGCCCGAACTGGTGCTCGGCACCCAGATGGAACGCCACATCGCCAAGCGCCTCGGCATCCCCTGCGCGGTGATCTCCGCCCCCACCCATGTCCAGGATTTCCCGGCCCGCCACTCGCCCTTCGCCGGGTTCGAAGGCGCCAACGTCCTGTTCGACACCCTCACCCACCCGCTGATGATGGGGCTGGAAGAGCATCTGCTCGGCATGTTCCGCGAGGATTTCGAATTCAACGACCAGGCCGCCCCCTCGCATCTCGGTGCCGAAGCCGCCGCGCCCACCCTCACATCCCCCATCGCAACATCCATCCCCGCCGCACCCGACGCTCCGGCCCCGGTCGGCTGGGAGGCTTCCGCCGAGGCCGAGCTGAAGAAAATCCCGTTCTTCGTGCGCGGCAAGGCGCGGAAGAACACCGAGCTTTTTGCCGCCGAGCATGGCGTGACCCTGATCACCATTGAAACGATCTATGATGCAAAAGCCCATTTCTCCCGCTGACCACGCAACGCCGATCCGCGTCGCCATCGTCACGATGGACAGCCATCTGGACGGCGTGATCGAGGCTGGCCGCACCTCCCTCGCCGCCGAATATCCCGGCCTGACCATCGAACTCCATTCCGCCGATCACTGGGCCGCCAGCAAGGACGCCCTGGCCGCCTGCACCACCGCGATCGCAAGCGCCGACATCGTGATCGCGACCATGCTGTTCCTCGACGATCACATCAAACTGGTACAGCCCGCCCTCGCCGCCCGGCGCGACCATTGCGATGCGATGCTCTGCGCCCTCTCCGCCGCCGAAGTGGTCAACCTCACCCGGCTGGGCCGGCTCGACATGAGCAAGGAAGGCAGCGCCGCCCTCAAATTCCTCAAAAACCTCCGCCCGAAACGCAAGGATGCCTCGGCTGCCGAATCGCAGATGCGCACCCTGCGCCGCCTGCCGAAAATGCTCAAACTGATCCCCGGTGCCGCCCAGGATCTGCGCAGCTATTTCCTCGCTTTGTCCTATTGGCTCGCCGGCTCGTCGGACAATATCGAGAGCCTGATGCGGATGCTGATCCGCCGCTACGCATCCGGCCCGCGCAGCGCCCTGAAAAGCAAACTCGCCGTGCCCGCGCCGCGCGAATACACCGAGATCGGCGTCTATCATCCCAGCATGGACGGGCGCATCGGCACCGACCGCAACGAGGTGCCGCATTGCACCCGTGCCCACGGCACCGTCGGCCTCGTCCTGCTGCGCAGCCTGCTGATCTCCGGCGATTGCGCCCATTACGACGGGGTGATCGCCGCGATCGAAGCGAGCGGCTATCAGGTCCTGCCGGTCTTCGCCGCCGGGCTCGATGCCCGCCCCGCAATGGACAAATACTTCGTCAGGGACGGCATCCCCACCGTCGATGCCATCATCTCCCTGACCGGATTTTCCCTGGTCGGCGGCCCCGCCTACAACGATTCCAAAGCCGCCGAAGCCGCACTCGCCGCGCTCGACGTCCCCTACATGTCTGCCCACGCGCTCGAATTCCAGTCGATCTCCGCCTGGGAAGCCGACCCGCGCGGCCTGACCCCGATCGAGGCGACCATGATGGTCGCCCTTCCGGAACTCGATGGCGGCATCGTCCCCATGACCTTCGGTGGCCGCATCGGTGGCACCGGCGAGCACGCCCGGGCCATGTCCGCCCATATCGAACGCACCGCGATGCTGGCCAGCCGGGTCGGCCGCCTGATCCGCCTGCGCAAGGCCGCCCGCGCCGAGCGCCGCATCGGCCTCGTCATCTTCAACTTCCCGCCCAATGCGGGCGCGACCGGCACCGCCGCCTATCTCTCGGTGTTCCAGTCCCTGTTCAACACCCTCGCCGCCCTGCGCGACGCCGGCTACACGGTCGACATGCCCGCCGATGTCGAGGCGCTGCGCGACATGATCTGCGCCGGCAACGCCGCGCAATACGGCGCGCCCGCCAATGTCGCGGTGAAAATCCCGCGCGACGATCACGTCCGCCGCGAACCGCACCTCGCCGAGATCGAAAAAGTATGGGGCCCCGCGCCCGGTCGGCAGAACTCCGATGGTTCCTCGATCTTCGTGGTCGGCGCGCAGCTCGGCAACATCTTCATCGGCGTCCAGCCCGCCTTCGGCTTCGAGGGCGACCCGATGCGCCTGCTGTTCGAAGGCGGCTTCGCCCCCACCCACGCGTTCAGCGCCTTCTACCGCTGGCTGCGCGAGGATTTCGCCGCCCACGCCGTGATGCATTTCGGCACCCATGGCGCGCTCGAATTCATGCCCGGCAAACAGGCCGGCATGACCGGCAGATGCTGGCCGGACCGACTGATCGGCGACCTGCCCAATTTCTACCTTTACGCCTCGAACAACCCGTCCGAAGGCATGCTCGCCAAGCGCCGCGCCAATGCCACGCTGATCAGCCACCTCACCCCGCCGGTCACCCAGGCCGGTCTCTATCGCGGCCTCGCCGACCTGAAAGCCAGCATCCTGCGCTGGCGCGGCCTGTCGCCGGACGCGCAGGAGGCCGAGTGGTCCGACCTCCAAGCCACCATCCAGTCCGAAGCTGCCGCCCTCGACCTTGCCGCCGCCGAACCGGCATGGGGAGCCACCGCCCCCGCCACCATCGCGAAACTCAACATCGCGTTGCTCGACCTCGAATATTCCCTGATCCCGATGGGCCTGCACGTGGTCGGCCAGCCACCCGATGCCGAACAGCGCCGCGACCTGCTCGACGCCGCCGGCCTCACCGACCCCGCCGCCCGCGCCCGGATCGACGCCCTGCTCGCGACCGACAGCGAACTCCCCGCCATCATCCAGGCGCTCGATGGCCGCTACATCCGCCCCACCCCCGGCGGCGACATCCTGCGCAACACCGATGTCCTGCCCACCGGCCGCAACATCTACGGCTTCGATCCCTTCCGCATGCCGAGCCCCTACGCGGTATCCGACGGCGCCCGCCAGGCCGACCGCCTGATCGCCCGCCATCAGGCCGATACCGGCAGCCTGCCGGAAACCGTCGCTCTGGTCCTCTGGGGCTCGGACAACCTGAAATCCGAAGGCGGCCCGATCGCCCAGGCCCTCTGGCTGATGGGCGCGCGCCCCCGCCGCGACTCCTATGGCCGCCTCGCCGGCGCCGAACTCATCCCGATCGACGAATTGGGCCGCCCGCGCATCGATGTCGTCATCACCCTCTCCGGCATCTTCCGCGACCTGCTGCCCCTGCAGACCAAACTCCTCGCCGAAGCCGCCCTGCTCGCCGCCGAAATCAACGAACCGGCCAGCCGGAACTTCATCCGCAAGCACACGCAGGACTTCATCGCCCAGCACGGCGGCAGCGTCGAAGACGCGGCGCTGCGCGTCTTCAGCAACGGCGACGGCACCTACGGCGCCAACGTCAACCAGCTGGTCGATTCCGGCGCATGGCAGAACGAGGACGAACTCGGCACCGCCTTCGTCAAACGCAAGGGCTTCGCCTACGGCGTCGCAGGCCGCGCCGAACGCCACGATGCGGTCTTCGGCGCGATCCTCAAAACCGTCGATGTCGCCTACCAGAACCTCGAATCGCTCGATCTCGGCGTCACCACGATCGACCATTATTTCGACGGTCTCGGCGGCATGAGCCGCGCAGTCAAAGCCGCCCGCGGCAGCGATGCCGCCCTCTATATCGGCGACCAGACCACCGGGGAGGCCACCATCCGCACCCTCGCCGAACAGGTCTCGATCGAAACCCGCACCCGCATGCTCAACCCCAAATATTTCGAAGCCATGCTCAGCCACGGCTCGGAAGGCGTGCGCAACATCGAGGCCTCGGTCACCAACACGCTCGGCTGGTCCGCCACCACCGGTCAGGTCGATCCCTGGATCTACCGCGAAATCAGCAACGTCTTCGTGCTCGACCCCGAAATGCGCGACCGCCTCGCCAAACTCAACCCGGTCGCCTCGGCGAAAATCGCAGGCCGCCTGCTCGAAGCCCACGAACGCAACTACTGGACTCCCGACGACGCCACGCTCGAAGCGCTGCGCGCCGCCGGTGCCGAACTCGAAGACCGGCTCGAAGGGCTGGATATGGAGCGCGCAGCATGAACGACATCAGCACGGTCAACAAACTCGCAGACCGCATCAGCGGCTCAAGCTGCAGCACCTCCTGCGGTGACGGCGAAGGCAGTTTGCAGGTCGCCCTCGACCCGCATATCAAAATCACCGGCGCCAAGGTCTTCGCGGTCTACGGCAAAGGCGGCATCGGTAAAAGCACCACCTCCTCGAACCTTTCCGCCGCCTTCAGCAAACTCGGCAAGCGCGTGCTCCAGATCGGCTGCGATCCCAAGCACGATTCCACCTTCACCCTCACCAAGCGCCTGGTCCCCACCGTGATCGACGCGCTCGAAGCGGTCGATTTCCACCCCGAAGACCTCCGCATCGAGGATTTCGTCTACGAGGGCTTCGGCGGGGTGCAGTGCGTCGAAGCCGGCGGTCCGCCCGCCGGCACCGGCTGCGGCGGCTATGTCGTCGGCCAGACCGTCAAACTCCTGAAAGAGCATCATCTGCTCGAAGATTCCGATGTGGTGATCTTCGACGTGCTGGGCGACGTCGTCTGCGGCGGCTTCGCCGCCCCCCTGCAACACGCCGATCGCGCCCTGATCGTCACCGCCAACGATTTCGACAGCATCTTCGCGATGAACCGCATCGTCGCGGCAATCGCGGCGAAGGCGAAAAACTACAACGTCCGCCTCGGCGGCGTCATCGCCAACCGCTCGGCCGCGACCGACCAGCTCGACAAATACAACGCCGCCACCGGTCTCTCCACCCTCGCCCGCTTCGCCGATCTCGACGTCATCCGCCGCTCCCGCCTGAAAAAATCCGTCCTGTTCGAAATGGAGGACAGCCCGGAACTCGATGCGGTGCGCGCCGAATACATGGCACTCGCCGAAACCCTCTGGGCCGGCGTCGAACCACTCACCGCCACCCCGCTCAAGGACCGCGAGATCTTCGACCTGCTGGGGTTCGAATAATGCCCGAGGCGACCTACCAGCTCCGCCGCGGCGAGATCGAAACCTATTTCGACCGCACCGCCGCCACCGCCTGGGCACGCCTGACCTCCGATGCCCCGGTCAGCGGCATCCGCGCCCGGGTCCGCGCCGGGCGCGACGCCATGCGCGCCACCATCCTGTCCTACCTGCCGGACGACCTCACCGGCGCCCGCCTGCTCGATGCGGGATGCGGCACCGGCGCCCTGTCGCTCGAAGCCGCCGCGCGCGGGGCCGATGTCGTCGCGGTCGATCTCTCGCCCACCCTGATCGACCTCGCCCGCAGCCGCGCCGCCACCACCCCAGCCGCATCGCGTATCGAGTTCCGCGCCGGCGACATGCTCGATGCCAACCTCGGCAGCTTCGATTTCGTGGTCGCGATGGACTCCCTGATCCACTACCAGCGCGCCGATGTCGTCGCCTCCCTCGCCCGCATCGCCCCCCGCGTCCGCCACAGCATCATCTTCACCTTCGCCCCCGGCACCCCGCTGCTCGTCACCGCCCGCATGATCGGCCGCCTGTTCCCCCGCAGCGACCGCTCCCCCGCGATCGAGCCGCAGCCCGAAGCCAAACTCCGCCGCGCCATCCGCCAGACCCCCGCCCTCGCTGGCCTCACCCCGGCCCGCACCCAGCGGATCTCGCGCAGCTTCTACATCTCCCAGGCCCTGGAGCTGTCCCGATGAGCAAGCGCACCATCGAGCGGAAAATGACCCCGTTCTGGATGAAGCTGGACACCAGCTGGCTCCCCTTCGCCGATGCCGCCACCCCCGAACTGCCGATGCGCCGCCTGCTCCGCCTCTCGCTGTTCCAGCTCACGGTGGGCATGTCCGCGGCCCTGATGATCGGCACGCTCAACCGCGTCATGATCGTCGAACTCCACGTCTCCGCCGCCCTGGTCTCCTTCATGATCGCCCTGCCCCTGTTGCTCGCCCCGGTGCGCGCGGTGATCGGCTTCCGCTCGGATGGCTACCGCTCGGTCTTCGGCTGGCGCCGGGTGCCGTTCATCTGGTTCGGCACCATGGCCCAGTTCGGCGGTCTCGCGGTGATGCCCTTCGCCCTGATCATCCTCAGCGGCAATGCGGTCGGCCTGCCGATCTGGGGCAAAATCGGCGGCGCCCTCGCCTTTCTGTTGGTCGGCGCGGGCATGCACACCACCCAGACCGCCGGCCTCGCCCTCGCGACCGACCTCGCCCCCGAAAGCGCCCGCCCGCGCGTCGTCGCCATGCTCTGCGCCATGCTCCTCGCGGGCATGATCTTCGGTGCCCTCCTGTTCGGCTGGCTGCTCACCCCCTACGACCAGTTCCACATGATCCAGGTGATCCAGACCACCGCGCTGATCACCATCGTGCTCAACAGCATCGCCCTCTGGAAACAGGAACCCCGCCGCCGCTACGCCGATGACGAAGCCCTGCCGGACCGCCGCGCCGGGATGGAAACCCTCGCCGCCGCGTGGGGCCTCTTCCGCGCCCAGCCGCTCGCCATCCGCCGCCTTGTCACCATCGGCCTCGGCACCCTCGCCTTCTCGATGCAGGACATCCTGCTGGAACCCTATGGCGGGCAGGTCCTGCACCTCCCGGTCGGCGAAACCACGGCCCTCACCGCCATGCTCGCCGCCGGCGCCGGCACCGCCGCCCTGGTCGCCCGCGCCCGCCTCACCCGGGGCGGCGACCCCTACCGCATCGCCGCCGCCGGCGTCATGGTCGGCCTGCTCGCCTTCAGCTGCGTGATCTTTGCCGCCCCGCTCCATTCCGGCCTGATGTTCGGCGCGGGCGTCGGGCTGATCGGCTTCGGCGGCGGCCTGTTCCTGGTCGGCACCCTGTCGGATGCCATGAACCGCGTGGTGGGCGACATGAGCGGTCTCGCGCTCGGCACATGGGGTGCGGTGCAGGTCCTCGCCTCCGGCATCGCCATCGCCATCGCGGGCGTCCTGCGCGGCACCATCGCCACCCTCGCCACCCACGGCGCGTTCGGCCCCAGCTTCACCGGCCCCGCCGTCGGGTACGACGCGGTCTATCACATCGAAATCTACCTGCTGTTCGCCACGCTCATCGCGATCGGGCCGCTGGTCCGCCGCTCCACCGCCCCCACCGCAACCAGCGGCCCCGCGCAGCACGACGCTGCGTTCGGCCTGAAATAACCACGAGGTCCGTCATGCAAACCGGTGCAATCACTCCCTATATCGACGTCGCGCAATTGGTCCTCTACGCGTTCTGGATCTTCTTCTTCGGCCTCGTGATCTACCTCCAGCGCGAGAGCAAGCGCGAGGGCTACCCGCTGGTCACCGGCCACAAGGGCAAGCGCCTCGAAGGCTTCCCGCCGCTGCCCAGCCCGAAAACCTTCCTCCTGCCGGACGGCAAGACCACAACCGTGCCCTGGAACGAGCCGATCGAGGTCATCAACGCCCGCCCCAGCGCCCCGTGGGACGGCGCGCCGATCATCCCGCTCGGCAACCCGATGCTCGATGGCATCGGCCCCGCCGCCTACACCCAGCGCGGCACCGACCCCGAGCGGATGCCGGACGGCGAAATCCGCATCGTCCCCCTCCGCGTCGCGACCGATCACTGGGTCGCCGCCGAAGACCCCGATCCACGCGGTGCGCCGGTGATCTGCTGCGACGGCACGATCGGCGGCACCGTCACCGATATCTGGATCGACCGCGCCGACCAGATGCCGCTCTGGATCGAAGCGAGCGTCACCGCCGACCCCGCCCGCCGCGTGATGTTCCCGATCTCGCTGTGCCGGGTGATCTCGAACGCCAACCCGTTCGACAATGCCTGGGTCAGCTTCGGCAGCATCATCAGCGGCAGCCGGGGCCGCTCCGGCCTGCCCCGCTCGGCCAGCGGCGTCTCGGTCAAACTCGCCTCGGTCACCGCCGCGCAATTCGCCATCGCGCCCGGCATCGCGCATCCGGACATCATCACCCCGCGCGAGGAAGATCGTCTGATGGCCTATTTCGCCTCCGGTCATCTCTACGCCACCGCCGCCCGTTCGGAGCCGCTGCTGTGAGCGCCCCGCAGGGTCAAGCAGCCCGCCGCACCCCCACGCGCGGCCTGCCGCACGAGCTGCCCGCCGGGGAAACCCTGCTCTGGCAGGGCGCACCGAGCTTCCGCGCCCTCGCCTTCGGTGCCTTCCATCTGCGCTTCTGGGCGATCTATGTCGCGATCATGCTGGCCTGGGGCATCATCAGCGCCCTGATCTCGCATCATTCGATGCAGATGGCCGAAGCCGCCGGATTCTGGTCGCTCTTCCTCGGCGTGCTCGCCCTCGGCCTGGTCCTCGGCTTCGCCCTGCTCACCGCGCGCACCACCATCTATTCCATCACCAGCAAACGCGTGGTGATCAGCTACGGTGCCGCCATCCGCAAGCATTTCAACCTGCCGTTCCGCGCCATCCTCTCGGCCGATCTCCGCACCGCGCCGGACGGCACCGGCGATATCGTGATGGCGCCGGAAGCCGACCGCAACCTCTCCTACATACTGTTCTGGCCCCACGTCCGCGCCGGCCGCCGCGCGCGGGTCGAACCGGTGCTGCGCGGCATCCCCGAGGCCGGGCGCGTCGCCCGCCTGCTCGCCGAAGCGCTCGACCCCGCCCGCCCCGCAACCCTGCCGATCCCCGCCCTCACCCCCTCGCGCGGCGACATCCGCCAGGATAACGGCGCCATGACACCCTCCCTCGCCTCGCGCGGTCACGCGGCATGAGCGACACCGCCCATTTTCACGACGACGACGCCCC
>JAQTXO010000534.1 GCA_028688765.1 Acidiphilium sp.
GGGGGGCGATTGGGGGGCGATCGGGGGTGCCGGGATTGGGCGTGCTGGGATCGGGGGTGGGGCGCGGGGTGACGGGGATGGCGGGTTCGGGGGCGTCGAGGGCGGTGGGGAGGGCGGCGAGGGCGGCGGTGCCGTCCTGATCGAGGGCGGCGAGGGTGTGGATGGTGCAGTCGGGCGGGGTGAGGGCGCCGGGTTTGCCGGGGTAGGCGAAGAAGCCGACCGGGGGTTTGGCTTCGACGAGGATGAGGTGGCGGATGCCGGTGAGGGCGGCGATGGCGGCGTCGATCGGGTAGGGGATGCGTTCGATCGGCGGGCGGCCCTGTCCGCGTTCCATTTTCGCGTTGAAGACTTCGGCGAGGAGGGTGGCGCCGGTGGTGGCGGTGATGGCGTGGGCGAGGCGCAGGCCGTGATCGGTCAGGGTGCGTCCACCGAGGAGGAGCATGGCGGGTTCGCCGGTGCGCAGGAGGGTTGCGATATCGGCGATGGTGGCGGGGGACGGGACCGGGCGGTTGGGGACGGGGCGGGGTGTGCCGGGGATGCCGCCTTCGGTCCAGGCGGTGTCGGCGGGGAGGATCAGGGTGGCGATGGTGCCGGTGCGGGCGGCGGCGATGGCGTCCGCGGCGTCGCGCCCGACGGTGGCGGCGCTGGTGGCGGTGCGGAGGAAGCCGGAGACGGAGCGGGCCCAGCCTTCGGTGTCGGCGGTGAGGGGGGCGTCGAGCGGGCGGTGGTAGGTGGCCTGATCGCCGACGATGTTGACGATGCCGGAGCGGCCACGCCTTGCGTTGTGGAGGTTGGCGAGGGCGTTGGCGAGGCCGGGGCCGCAATGGAGCAGGGTGGCGGCGGGGCGGCCGGTGGTGCGCCAGAAGGCATCGGCGGCACCGGAGGCGACGGTTTCATCGAGGCAGAGCACGCAGTCGATGCCGGGGATGCGGTCGAGCGCGGCGACGAAGTGCATCTCGCTGGTGCCGGGATTGGCGAAGACGGTGGTGATGCCGCAGGCGATCAGGGTGTGGACCAGAGATTCCGCGCCGTTCATGTGGTGAATGCCCCCATTCGTTGATCAGGCCCGGAAGGTGCCCGGTTCGCGCACGGGCTGCAATGGGCGGGGGGTTGGGTCAGCGTTCGGTTGGCAGGGGGGCGGTGGCGAGGGGTTTGAGCCAGATATCGGGCATGTGGGCGACGAATTCCTGGCGGAGGGTGGTGATGGTGGCGGGGGGCAGGCCGACGGCGGAGGCGCGGAAGAATTCCCGGTCGCGGGTGAAGATGAGGTAGGCGAGGGTCTCGTTGACGATCAGGCCGTGATAGCCGGGATCGTAGCCCTGGCGGACCAGGAAGGATTGGAATGCCTGTTGTTCCTGCGGGGTCATGACCGTGTTGTAGAAATGATGGACGTAGCGGTGATAGGCCGGGATGGTGAAGTAGGCGCCGTGGGAGAGTTCGTGGCGCAGGATGACGGCGCGGGCGCGGAGGCTGACGCGGTGGGATGGGCCGGCCTGGGGGATGGAGATGATGGCGCCGTTGGCGCCGGGGCGGAGAAAGCCGGACCGTTCGGCGATGGCGCGCAGGTGGGTTTCCTCGGGGTTCAGGGCGAGATGTTCGGCGGCGGCGAGGCGGAAGAATTCGCGCAGGGCGTGGGCGGGGTAATCGTCGCCATAGTAATAGCTGCCGATGGTGAGTTTGGCGGCGGCGAGGCGGGCGTGGAAGGCGGCTTCGCTGAGGACGCGGTTTTTCGGGGCGTCGGCTTTTTCGATCAGGGCGGCGACGCGGTCGAACATCAGGCCCTGGGCGTGGAGGTCCGGGCAGTCGACCACGAGGATCAGCGGGTCGTCACGGAAGCGGAAGACGGTGAAATGGGGGCTGACGTGGCGGAAGATGGTGGTTTCGCCCGCGAGCGGATAGGGGGTGGGGCGGAGGGCGAGCCAGCCGGCGATGGCGAGGGCGATGAGGGCGAGGAGCGCGGCGGCAGCGATGAGCAGGGGTTTCGCGCGGGATTTTCGGGGCGGCCTTGCGAGCCGCACCGTATCGTCCATCGTGGGGTCGGCGGCGCGGCGCGGGGGCATGGCTAGCAGGCCACCCGCGCGGGGCTCATTTGCCGATGTTGACGATCTGCACCCGGCGGTTCGCGCGGTTCGGCGTGTTCGGGCCGGTGGGGATCAGGAGGTCGTGTTCGCCGACGCCGAGGGCGGCGAGGCGGGCCGGGGAGATGTTGAATTTGGTTTGCAGATATTGATCGACCGCGGCGGCGCGCTGCTGGGAGAGGGTGAGGTTGGTCGCGGCGCTGCCGGTGGTATCGGTGTGGCCGATGACCTTGAATTTGTAGTCGGCCAGGGTCGGGTCGGTCAGGGCGTGGCCGAGACGGTCGAGCTCGGTTTTCGCGCGGGGGGTGAGCTGGGCCGAACCCATTGCGAAGTCGATGTTGAGATTGATCGAGGGGGTGGAGGCATGGTTGGTGCCGATGCGCATGGCGGTGGGGGAGGTTTTCATGGCCGGCTGGTGGGTGGCCGATGCATCGCCCGGCGAGAGGGGGACGATGCCGCGCGTGGTCGAGGAAATGTGGCCGGAGGGTTTCAGGGCCTGGATGATCTGCGCTGCCGACGGGCCGGTGCCGGTGGATTGGGCAGAGGCGGTGCCCATGAGCGCCACGGGGGCGACAAACAGGGCCATAACTGCCACACTCGTAAATCCAATGCGACGCATGTTCACTTCCTCCACGATCGATCA
>JAQTXO010000535.1 GCA_028688765.1 Acidiphilium sp.
CCCGGTTCCATCGGGTGCCACCACCACGTTGCGCATCATTTTGCGCATGATCAGCGAGGTCCGCCGGCTCATCACCCGCACCCCCGCCGGCGGCGGCCCCGAAGCATCGAGCGACGGCGGATAATATACCCCGCCATTGACCACCGGCACCACCGCCGAAATCATCTGGAGCGGCGACATCGCGATACCGTTGCCGAAGCTCACCGTCATCGTGGTCAGCAGCTTCCAGCTTGATTTCGGATGATACATAGCCGGCTGCGCCTCGGGCAGCTGGATCGGCGGCTTGCCGAAGAACCCCAGCTTGCGCAGCCAGGCACGCTGGATATCCGGCCCCAGTATGGTCGCGATCCGCGAAGCCCCGATATTCGACGAGACTTCGAGAATATGCGGCACCGTCATCCAGATATGCGCAGGCTCGAAATCGGTCACGGTGAACCGCCCGACATGCAGCGGGTGCGTGGTATCGAACTTGTCCCAGTAATGGATCATGCCCGAATTCAGCGCCATCGACAGCGTCATCAGCTTGAACACCGAGCCGGGTTCGTAATCGCCCGAAACGCAGCGATTGAACCGGTCGTTGGCCGGCGCGGTGCCAAGGTCGCCCGCGCGGTAATCGGGCAGGCTCGCCATTGCGAGCACCCGCCCGGTCCGCGCCGAAATCACGATGCCGCAGGCGCCGACCCCGGCATAATCGGTCATCGCCTGCTCGGTCTCCTGGCGGACGATGCCCTCGGCCCCGATATCGATCGACAGGCGCAGCGGGGTGGCCGGATCGGCGGTCAACGATTTGTTGAAATACTGCTCCACCCCGGCAATCCCGCGCTGATCCGGCGTCACGCCGCCGAGAATATGCGCGGCCAGATCGCCTTCCGGGTAATGCCGGTGCTCGATATCCTCGAAATACACGCCGGGAATCCCGAGCTGATTGACCGCGAGTTCCTGCGCGGCGGTCAGGCCGCGATCGAGATAGACGAAATCCCGCTTGCGATCGGCCAGCCGCGATTCCAGCCAGCCGGGATCGAGCGCCGGGATCACCGCGGTAATCCGCCGCGCGACCTCACCGGGATCGCCGATCTGCTTGGGATTGGCATACAGCGCCGCACCGGGCAGCGAGACCGCGAGGATGGTGCCGTTGCGGTCGGTGATCTCGGCACGGGCCGGCGGCGGCAGCAGAATATTGGTGCGCGGCAGTTGCGCCGCGATCGCCGCGGCATCCGGATGGACCGGGTTGATCACCGAACCATCGATCAACCGCCCGGCCAGCACCCCGAAAATCAGCACGAAGCCGCCAAGCCCGAAGATCATGCGTTTCTGCAACACCCCGAGTGCGGCACGGCGGGCGAGGTCGGGCGAGGTTACCCGGACATGTTCGATGCGCGACGTGGCACCCCGGTCCGGCGCCCCGCGATTGCGCGCGGCGCTCCAGCCGCCACCGTGAGGCCGGTTGGGCGGGATCTGATCGGGGGGCGGCGCCTGGGTCACTGAACCGGGTCCATCCTCAGGGTGCGACCGGCCGGGGCGGCGGCAGGTTGGCGGCGAAACCGCCGAACACCGAGACCGACCCCGACTGCCGCGCCGGCATCGGCTGCGACCGGGCCATCGGTGCCGCAACGGGGGCCGCCATCGGGCGCGGGATCGACTGGGCATTGATCGTCATCACCTGCGCCCCCATCGGATGCACGGTCCGCCCCGGCGCAAGCACCGATTGGCCGAGCGGAACCGGGCGCATCCGGGTCGTGCTCTGATGCGCGATGATCGGATACGTCACGACATGGCGGCTGACCGGCAGCACGACATGACGGACCAGCGTGACCCGCCGATGCGGCACCGCCGCCGGATGGCTCGCCGCGAGGTGCACCGGCGGCGCAACGGCAGGCGTGGCCGCGACCGGCGTCGCGGCGGCGGTTGCGGTGGCCGTGGTGGCGGGCACCGGCACGGCATCCGGCGGCAGAACCACCAGCGTCGACGGGGCCGCATTCGAGGCGATCGGACCGGTCGCAGCGATGGAGGGCGCGCTCGGCAGCGTCCCCGCCGCAGGAAGCTGGTCCGGCAGCGGTGGCGGCAGCGGCAGATGCGGCACATCCGCGCCCACCGGGGGAAGCCGGTCCGCGAGTTCCGACCAGGTCACCAACTGGTCCGGCGCCATCGGCTTGAGGCCGGGCAGAAACAACGCGGCGAGCCGTGCGAGCCGGTTGGGATCGGTCTCCAGCGCCCATTCGGCGCGCAGCACCCGGATCCGCTGCTCGGAGGCGCGGATCTGGCTGGTCACCCCGCCGATCTGGCGATCCAGTTGCTCGGCCTGATGCTTGACCACGAACATCCACGCCCCGGACGATAGCGCGAGAATGGTGGTAACGAAGGTGACCGGGCGGATCATGCGGCACGTCTTTCGATCGCCCGCAGCCGGGCGGAGCGGGCACGGGGGTTGGCGGCGATTTCGGCCTCACCGGGGGTGATCACGCCTTTGGTCAGGGCGGCGAACCGCGCGGCGGCGACGGGGACGATGCCCGACGGATCATGGCGCGACGGCCCGGCGGTGCGACCGGTGGCGGTCTGCATGAACCGCTTGACCATGCGGTCTTCCAGCGAATGAAACGAGACCGCGACCAGCCGCCCGCCCGGCGCGAGCAGCGCCGCCGCCTGTTCGAGGCCGCGCTCGATCTCGGCGAGTTCCTGGTTGACCTCGATCCGCAGGGCCTGAAAGCTCC
>JAQTXO010000536.1 GCA_028688765.1 Acidiphilium sp.
GCCAGCCCCACCAGCCACCCATCCTACGAACCCATCGCGCTGCCGCCGCCCTGGCACCCCCGGCTCATCCTGTCGGGTGCCGAATCCGCACCCGATTTCGGCGGCTACCTCGAAGGCGCCCTCGCCTCCGCCGCGGCCTTTCCACTCGCCGCGACCGCTACCGACCCACTCGCCGCCGCAGCGGGTCCCCTCAATTGACCCGGTCCACCGCATCCCGCCGCGCCGCCAGCGCCGCCATGATCACCGGCAACCCCGCCCGCACCCGCTCGGCAAATTGCGCGTCCTCGGCATCCTCGGCACGCGCCGCCACCACCCAGTCATGAAACTGCGCCACCGTCTCCACCAGCGCCGCATCCCGCGCCACCAGCTCCTGCAATAACCGCCCCTCATCGCGATGCGCCTGCCACACCCGGTCCATCTCCGGCACCGGCGCATTGCGAATACTGGTCTCCACCGCCCCGATCGCCTCGCCCGCCCGCGTCAGCGCCTGCACATGCGCGACGGCGGCCCGATCGGGAAACGGCTGCTCGCGCGTCGGCGGCGGCAGATGCACCCGCCGATACCCCGCCTCCAACGCCGCCAGATGCGCCCGCGCCAACCCCAGCAGTTCGGAAAGCTTCGCCCGGATCAGCAGATCATCCGCCCGCAGCCGGTTCTCCGCCCGATACCAGTTATACCCCCACCCGTTCAGCAACAGCGTCGCGGTCTCACCGGCCGACATCATTTGACCGGCTTGTCCCACTCGCCCGCCGGGACCATCCCCATTCCGCCAATATTGAACGGCGCGCCGATCGCCATGTTCGGCGCCGAAACCAGCCCGCGCTCCGCCATCCGCAACGCAGTATAATACCGCACCGCCTCCAGCGGCGTCAGCCCGAACGCCCGCAGCGAAATCAACTCGCGCATCCGCTCGTCCTTCGGCAAAATCAGCAGCTTCACATCGTTCAGCCGAATACCGTAAATATCCAGAAAATCCCCGAGATGCTGCTTCAGCAGTTCCGCAATCTCGCCGATATGCTCATTGACGTTCTCCAGCGGCGTCACCTGCACCACCTGATTGACCGCCTGCTCCACCACCGGCCCGGCATAATCGGTCACTTCCTGCGCATTGATATACAACCCGGCGAACGGCATATGCGTCACCAGCTTCAGCGCATCGTCCTTGGTGTCGATGTGGATGTAATAATCGACCTGATAAATCAGCTCCGCCATCTCGCGCGATGTCGCAATCCCCTTCGCCCGCGCCACGATCTTCGCCCGATTGATATAGATCGTCTCATACTGCCACGGACTCGCCCCCGAAAAGAACGCCTGGGTGATCGACCCCAGCAACGGCTTGTCCGGCGTCGTGATCGGATACTGCCCGGTATCATAAACATTCAAAACCGCACCGCGCGACTTCAAAACCGCGAAATGATTGCTCTCCACCGTCAGCAACGACCCCGAAACAATATTCTCGTCGGGATATTTATAGGCCAGAATATTCGGCCCCATCGCATCCGTGCCATCCGGCTTGAGCGTGGTAATGACCTGCCGCGTGATCGCCATGAACAACTCCCTGTTACCAGCCGATCATTTCGCGACGGCACCGTGCTGTCAAGCGTCCGGGTGGGGCAAGAAGGAAGATCAAGAAAGTACTTCTTTTTTGTAAAAAAGAAGCAAAAAACTTCTGTTATTCTGGGCCACGGGCGATTTAAACTGCACAGTCCCAGAGTCAAAAAGTTTTTTGCTTCTTTTTTACAAAAAAGAAGCCTTCCCTCCCTCCTCCTACAACCACCCCTTCTTCCGAAACCAGAACAACGGCGCCACCGCCGTGATCAGGATCAGCCCGAGCCCGTAGGGATAGCCGAACCGCCAATGCAGTTCCGGCATATGCACGAAGTTCATCCCGTAGATCCCGGCAATCAGCGTCGGCGGAATCCCGATCACCGAAACGATCGTCAGCACCTTCATCAGGTCGCTCTGCGCGATATTGATCAGTCCCAGCGTCGCATCGAGCACGAACTGGATCTTGTCGGTCAGGTGGGTGATGAACTCGTTGAGCGAGGCGACATCCTGCGTCACCGTCTTCAGCCGCGCCGTCATCGTCCCCGGCACCCAGGTCGCGACCGAGCCCATATACGGCACGATCCGCCCGATACCGAGCTGCGAATCCCGCACCAGCGAGACCGTGTTGTAAAGCTGTCCCAGCGTCGAGACCGTCTCCCGCAACTCGCCTTCCTGCTGGCGCCGCGTGGCCCCGGCATGGCGTCCGTCCGGCGAGAGCTTGATATGAAATATCCGGTGCGACAGCCGATCGATCTGCCCGCGCGCCTGCTCCAGCGCATCGGCCTGACGATCGACCAGCGCTTCGAGCAACCCGACCAGAATATCGGCACTCGCCGGTTCGGCGGTCGCATCCAGCCGTTCCCAGAACCCCTGAAACGCCCGGCTCGGCGCAAACCTGATCGTCACCAGCCGATCGGGGGCCAGCACAATGCCAAGCGGCGCCGGCATCACCCCGTCATTGCGGGAATACATCATCGGCATCGACATGGTCAGAACTTCACCGCCCGGCGGCGCCGTCACCGACAACCGGCTCGACGTCTCGATCTCCATTAAATCCGCCTCGTTCGGCACCGCAAGCCCGGTCGCCGCCGTCACCGGCGCGACATCCGCATCCGCCGGATTGACGAGGTCGATCCACACCGCCTCGCCGAGAC
>JAQTXO010000537.1 GCA_028688765.1 Acidiphilium sp.
ATCAGCTAATGAACTGGGTAGCCACTCAGATCAGGCCCCGCCCGGCAAAGTGGGCTTGGAACGTGGAGGCTAAGCACGCCGACTTTATCGATGCCTACAGAAATTGGCATTTCGACTGGCTCGATGTGCCTACACTTCTGGAGCAAACTGAGCGACCGCTGATCTTCCCGATGGTCGATCGCGATCCAGTACCGACCTGGACTTTCGGCCGCGCAACATTATTGGGTGACGCCGCGCATCCAATGTATCCTCGTGGTTCAAACGGAGCAGGGCAGGCCATCCTCGACGCCCGCTATCTCGCGGGTGCAATCAAGCGCCATGGAGTTAGTGAGACAGCATTGCAGGATTACGACAAGGCGCGCGTGCCGGCGACCAGCAAGGTCGTGCTGATGAATCGCAAGAATCCGCCCGATGCGATCTTGCGTGAGGTGCATGAGCGAACTGGCGGGAAGCCTTTTGACAGAATCGAAGACATTATCTCATTTGATGAAATGCAGGGAATCTCTGATCGATATAAATCGGTCGCAGGGTTCGAGAAGGATCAGCTTGCCCGTCGCGCTGCTTTTGCGACATGAGCCGGGGCAATATGCTGGATTTTCCCACTACAGTAGTCCCCCCGTTGACCCCGTTTGCCCGGGATTTGAGCGTCGACGCGCCAGCGCTCAAACGCGGCGTTGATTATGTCGTCGAGGATTGCGACGCTGGCATCGTGATCGTCGCGGGGGTCGAGGCACAAGAATATCAGTTTCTGAGTCTTGAGGCACGAAAAGACCTGATCCGGCAGACGATCGCCTTCGTAGACCGTCGCCGGCCGGTGACTGTTGGTGTGTCGCATCCTTCCTTTCGCGTGGCCATCGAGCTGGCGCAGTTTGCGCAATCACTGGGGGCGCAGTCGGTGCAGCTTCTGGCGCCGCTTCGTCCGTTCGGTGGCGCACAGAGTACCGCAGATCTGGTGGGTTATTTTGAGGCGGTGGGGCGGGAGATAGACATCCCCATTATGCTCTACCTCAATGCAGGTCCTGGCGCTGACGTATCGATTCCGGCGACGATCGAGCTCGCGAAGCTTGATTGCGTCGGCTTTGTCAAGGAAAGCTCCCGCGATCTTGCGCGTGTATCTCGCTTGATTGAGGAGATCGAGCACGCCGGCCACGCACATTATTTCACAACGATGCAGATGTGGCTCGCGTCGCTAATGCTAGGTGGCACGGGGGTAACGTTGCCTCCGCCGGCGGCGAAGCTCGCCCGAGCGATCGCAAAAGCGTTTAGTGCTGGAGATTGGAGTGAGGCTGCACGCATCCAGCGCCAGCTTGCGCTCTGGCCGTCGCGCTGGATGCAATATGGGCTCGCGCCGGTAATGCAGGCATCCCTCGAGTGGCTCGGTGTGCCGTGCGGCCAGCCCTATCCGCCGTATCGAGCGATTGAAGGTGCCGACCTCGATGCACTCCACAACTATCTGGCAACGATTGAGATCGCCGGTGCGCCGGCCGGCAAAGGAGGCAGTGTGTGATGCTGACCGTTTCCCGAATTTCCAATCACGACGCGCGCATTCTCATTTCTGCGGGAGCTGATAAGGCTCGTGAGCTTGGGGTGCCAATGTGCATTGCGGTGACCGATGAGGCGGGTCATCTAATTGCCTTTGACCGTATGGATGGTGCCAAGATCAGCAGTATCTCGATCGCGATCGACAAGGCGTTCACCGCGGCCGCCGCCCGAAACGCTACGAGTGTCTACAACCAGCTTTGCCAGCCGGGACAGCCGACCTTTGGCATCCACGTTACCAACCAAGGTCATTTCTGCGTCATCGGAGGCGGTCTTCCCATCATTGTCGAGGGTGTAGTGGTCGGCGGAATCGGAGTCAGCGCTGGCACCGCGGCTCAGGACATTGAATGTGCTGAAGGAGCTGTCGCACAGTTCTTTGAGAAGACGGGCTACCAGGCAGGGGCTAACGCATGACCGCAATTCTTTTTTCCGAGATGGCGCCCGAGGCGGCGTGGGAAGAAAACTTCAATACGTGGTACGACACTGATCACATTCCGGTGCGTATGATGATCGAAGGATTCGAGGGCGCGCAGCGTTATCGGGCGGCCCAGGGCGATAATTACCTCGTCGTTTATGACTTGGTTTCGCTCGATGTGCTCAAAGGGCCTGAATACGACAAGGTTAAAACAGATCCTACCGACCAAACCAAGTGGATGCTCGCCAACGTCCGCAACTTCACCCGCTACCTTGGTAATGAAATCGGTCGCCACGGCTTTACTTGCGGTAATGCTATTGCCGCGCCGATGGTGTTCGCGACGATGTTTGACGTTCCCACCGAACACCTCGCTGCGTTCGACGCCTGGATGACCGACGATCACATTCCGATGCTGGGCAAGGGTGCCGAATGGCTGGGTGCCCGGCGCTTCGAGTTGACTGTGGCCGAGCCAAGGCCGTTCAACCGGCTCACCATCCATTACCTATCCTCATCCGAATGGCTTGAGTCGGACGCACGCAAGGCAGCGCGAGGTACCGAATGGCGTGCACGGATGGCAGCCGAGCATGAGTGGTTCAATCATCCGCAAATCGGCACCTTTCATTGCCATGGAAAGCGGTTTGGACCCGCCTAGTGAGCGAACGTCTTGCTGGCACTTTTCAGCTCGATGTCATCGTTGAGGCAGATGGCGAGGAACCGTCGCAAAGTTTCGGCGTCAAGTTGGC
>JAQTXO010000054.1 GCA_028688765.1 Acidiphilium sp.
CGCAAGCGCCGGGTGGACGCGATTTCCATCATGGTCCTTGGCGGCATCGGCCTCTCGCTGCTCGGCTTCGCTTTGGGCGGATCGCCGAAACTGCTGCTGATGCGGGAATCCCTCATCACCGGGCTGATCGGCATCGTGTTCGTCGCATCGGCCCTCATCGGCCGCCCGCTGATGTATGTGCTGGCCAGCGCCAGCCTCAAGCGCCAATCCGCCGAGGACAGCGCCGAATTCGAAACCTTCAAGGACGATCCGGCATTCCGGCGCATGATGACCGTGATGACCATCGTATGGGGCGTGGGCTTCATCGTCGAAACCGCGATCCGCAGCGTGCTGGTGTTCTCGCTGCCGGTCGGGCGATTCCTGATCATCGGCCCGATCGTCGGATACGGCATGATCGGGCTGCTGATGCTGTGGACCTTCCTGTATGGCCGCGCGGCGGACAAGCGCGGTGTGATGTCGTAACGACCCCTCCCACCGATAGTTCCGCAATTTTCACATGGCCGGGTGCATTTCCCCCGCACCCGGCGCTCTTGCGCAATCGCCCGGATCGGTCATATACCGACAGTTAAATAGTTATCGATATAAATAAGTTTCCGTGAGGCCGCCTCCACCGTTCGATCCCGCATCCCGTCACCGCGTGACCGCAATATCGAGCAACCGCTTCACGTCAACTCTCCGTGTGGTTGTGCGCCGCACAACCACTGATGATGGCGAAATCGGGATCGACCCCATATCGGTCAGGGGCCGGACACGACGAGATACTAGAGACGACTTTTTCATGATGTGCCGATCGAGGTTCATAAGGAGCGTTCGATGCTAGAGAATTCCCTTTCCGTGTTCCTGTCGCGGATCGATTTCGCGTGGATCACCAGCTTTCATATCCTCTATCCGCCGCTCACGATCGGGCTGGCGGTCATGCTGTTCTTTTTCGAATGGCGCTGGATGAAGACCGATGATGAAAAATGGTACCGGCTGACCCGGTTTTTCGAAAAACTGTTCATCATCAATTTCGGTGCCGGTGTTGCCACCGGCATCACCATGGAAATGGCGTTCGGAATTCTCTACGGCCCGTTCTCGCAGGCTGCCGGACCGTTCTTCGGCCAGGTGCTCGGCTACGAGACCATCACCGCCTTCATGTATGAAGCCGGGTTCATCGGGCTGATGATTTTCGGCTGGGGCAAGATCAGCAAAAAGATGCATTTGTTCGCGACGTTCAACGTCGCCTTGTCGTCCTCCTTCTCCGCGATGTGGATTCTGGTGGCGAATTCGTGGATGCAGACCCCGTCGGGCGTGACCCTGAAGAACGGCGTGTTCCAGGTGACCGACTGGGTTTCGGCGATCTTCAACTCCGACGTGATACTCGGATTTCCGCACATGCTGGTCGCCTGTTTCGAACTGGCCCTGTTCTTCGTCGCGGGTGTCTCGGCATGGTTCGTGCTCCGCAAGCGCCATATCGAGATTTTCGCCCGCCCGCTGCGCTATGCCCTGCTCGCCCTCGTCGTCGTCGCCCCGTTGCAGGTCTATCTGGGTGACGGTCTGGGCCAGATCGTCGCGCACGACCAGCCGGCAGCCCTCGCAGCCATGGAAGGCCACTACCACACCTATAACAAGGACGGTTCGGTCAATACCGGCTGGCATATCGTCGCGTGGCCGAACGCCAAAGGGGACGGCAACGCCTTCGCCATCACCATCCCCCACGTGCTGAGCCTGCTCGAAACCCATACCTGGAACGGCAAGGTTCCCGGACTCGACACCATCAAGCCCGAGGATCGCCCGCCCGTCGTGGTGCCGTTCTATTCATTCCGCGTGATGGTTGCGGCGGGGATGTTCATGGTGCTGGTGGCGTTCTGGGGCGGCTGGCTCGCCTTGCGCCGCCGGCTCACCGCCGCGCGGATCGCACAGAACCCGCTATTCCTCCGCGCCGTCGTGTTCAGCGCCTTCCTGCCCTATATCTCGGTCTGGACCGGCTGGTGGACCCGTGAGGTCGCGCGCCAGCCCTGGGTGGTCTATGGTCTGATGCGCACGTCGCAGGGCGTCAGCCACATGTCGGTGCCGCTCGAAGTGTTCTGGCTGGTCGGCTACATGGCGTTCGAACTGATGGTGTTCGGCGGAACCTGGTACTTCCTCGCCAAAGTGATCCGCAAGGGCCCGGACCTCACCAGTCCGGTGGTTCAGGAAGGTCATCAAGCCCTCGGTCACATCGAGGAGCCGAAACACCGCGAGCCGGCTCAACCCGAATACCCGCGTCCGGCGTAAAGGAAGAGCCGACCATGCAAACCATGAACGCCCTCACCCAGACCCAGCATTTCCTCACCATCATCTGGTGGATGTCGCTGGGCCTGAGCATCATGCTCTACATCATGCTGGACGGGGCCGACCTCGGTGCCGGCGTGTTCTCCCTGTTCGTCAAGGACGAAGACGACCGCGGCGCGATCATGTCCGCCATGGCCGGCACCTGGGATGCCAACGAGACCTGGCTGATCGTCGCGGGCGGGGTCATGTTCGGCACCTTCCCCTTCGTCTACGGCTCGCTGTTCAGCTATCTGATGGTGCCGCTGGCCCTGGCCTTGTGGGGCATCATCACCCGCGCGGTCGCGCTCGAATTCCGCCATCTGGCCGAACCGCGCTACAAGCGGTTCAGCGATTACGCCTTCGGGATTTCGAGCCTGACCACCGCCTTCTTCGCCGGTATGGCGGTGGGTGCCACGCTCAAAGGGTTTCCCATGACCCATACGCCTGATCAGATGCCGACCTATGTCGGCGGAGCCCTGCGCTTCATCAGCCCGTTCAGCATCTGGACCGGGATCGCCGCCGTCATCGCCGTCGCGCTGGCCGGGGGCCTGTTCGTCCGCGCCCGGTTCGAACCGCAGGAGGACATCCGCAAACACGCGGCGACCTGGACCAATATCGTGTTCTTCATCGCTCTCGCAGCGGCGGTGATCACCACGGCCTGGAGCGTGATCATTTTTCCCTGGGCCGCAAACCGCTGGCTCGGGCCGCATTTTTACCTGTGGGGTCTCGGCTTCCTCGTGGTGGTCTATACCGTGATCCGGATGCGGATGGCCTCGAACCGCGAGCACGACATCGCTGCCATCTTGTGGCTCAACGCCGCCCTCGCCCTGATGGGAACCGGCATGATGTGGACGATGTACCCCTGGATGGTGCCGAACACCTGGACGATCTTCGCCGGTGCCACGCCGCAGGTTTCGATCATCACCTTCACCATGGCGATGGCCGGATTCTTCCCGGTGATGCTGGCCTATAACTGGTATCAGATCTGGGTGTTCCGCGCCCGCGTCACCAAACTCGCCGCCTACGGGCATTGAGCGGCGGTGCGCCATGCCGCTCTTTCTGCGCGCCTTGTGGAACCAGCGGATCGCGGCCCTGTTCATCGTCGGGCCCGGTGTCAGCGTGATCCTGGTCGCGCTGATCTTCGGCCTCGCGCATGATCTGCAACTGATGGCGGTGGGCGTGTTCGTGCTCACCGTCGGGTTGTTCAGCATCCTGCTGTCGGGCGAATATCGTATCCTTCGTCACCACCAACCCCGGCGCTGATCATGGCCGGTCCCGGCGCCCCGATGCCGCGTGCGACCGGCAAGGCCCTCGATGCCTGGCTGCGCCAGCGGGCGCGGCAGGTGCGCATCCCCCTCGCCGTCGCGATCGGGCTCGGCGCGATCGGCGGCCTGCTGCTGGTGGCGCAGGCCTGGCTGCTCGCCTTGATCCTCAATGCCGTCATCATCGACCATCTTGGTCTCGCGGCGGTCCGGCTCTGGCTGATCGCCCTGCTCGTCATCTTTGCCGCACGGGCGATCGTGACCGCCGCCACCGATATCGCCGCCTTCGAGGCCGTGGCCATCATCAAGCGCGATCTCCGCCGCAAGGTCTATGCCCAGCTCGAAGCCCTCGGACCGGTCTGGGCGCGCCGGGAACGGACCGGGGATATCGTCAACACCATCGTCGACGGCATCGAGGCGCTCGAATCATACTATGGCAGTTACCTGCCGCAGATGGCCCTCGCAGTGTTCATTCCGATCGCGATCCTGGTGTTCGTGTTTCCGGCCTACTGGGTCGGCGGGCTGATCATGGTCATCACCGCACCGCTGATCCCGGTGTTCATGATCATCATCGGCAAGGGCACCGAACGGCTGAACCAGCGGCAATGGCGCAAACTGGCGCGGATGAGTGCTCATTTCTTCGACTCGATCGAGGGGCTGACGACCCTCAAGCTGTTCAACGCCAGCCGCGCCGAAGCCGCGATGATCGCGCAGGTGTCCGACGAATACCGCCGCGATACCATCGCGGTGCTGCGCGTCGCGTTCCTGTCCTCGCTGGTGCTCGAATTTTTCGCGACCATCAGCGTCGCACTGATCGCGGTGTTCATCGGCTTTAACCTCTATTACCGCGAGATCGCGTTCCTGCCGGGGATTTTCGTGCTGCTGCTGGCCCCCGAATTCTATCGCCCGCTGCGCAACATGGGCACCCAGTACCACGCGCGGATGACCGCGATCGGCGCGTCCGAGCAGATCGTCCGCCTGCTCGATGCGAAGCCGCGCCCACCGTCACAAGCCTCATCGGCGCTGGCCGCGCACCCCGAACTGCGGATCGGATTCGAGGAGGTCGGTTTCGCTTACGAACCCGAGGCTCCGGTGCTGCACGGCATCGGGTTCGGCCTCAAGCGCGGCGAGAGCATCGCGCTGGTCGGCCCCAGCGGCGCGGGCAAGACCACGATCGGCCAATTGCTGCTCGGGTTCATCACCCCCACGAGCGGGCGGATCACGATCGACGGCACCGATCTGCGCGATCTCGACACCGCCGGCTGGCAGGCGCGCATCGCCTGGCTGCCGCAGCGCCCGACCCTGTTTCACGGCACCGTGCGCGACAATATCAGCCTCGGGATGGCGGCGGGCGATGCCGAAATCCGCCGTGCCGCCACCCTCGCCCATGCCGATGGGTTCATCGCCGCGCTGCCTTCGGGTTACGACACCATTCTGGGCGATGCCGGTCAGGGCCTGTCGGGCGGTGAAATCCACCGGATCGCTCTGGCCCGCGCCTTTCTGAAGGACGCCGATCTGGTGGTGCTCGACGAGGCGGTGACCGGGCTCGACCCCGAATCGGCGTCCCTGATTACCAGTGCGATCGCGGTTCTGGCGCGCGACCGCGCCGTGCTGATCATCGCCCACCGGCTCGAAACCATCCGGCAGGCCGACCGGATCATGGTGCTCGAACAGGGGCGCATCGTCGAAGCCGGCGATCATGACGCGCTGATGGCCCGCGATGGTGCCTATGCCGCGATGGTCCGCCTGCACGAACAGGTGCGGATGTGAAGGATCTGCTGCGCCTGCTCCGGCTGTTCCGCCCCTATGCGCTCTGGATGGCGGCGGGAATCGCGCTGTCGATTCTGGTGGTGCTCGCCAATGTCGGACTGCTCGCATTGTCGGGCTGGTTCATCGCCGCGATGGCGATTTCGGGACTGACCGGCAATCTCATCGAATATTTCACCCCCGCGGCCGGCATCCGTGCGCTCGCCGTGATCAGGGCCGGGGGGCGTTATGCCGAACGCCTCGTGACGCACGAGGCGACGCTGCGGCTGCTCTCGCAGTTGCGGGTGTGGTTCTACGTGCATCTCGAACCGCTCGCCCCGGCGCGACTGCAATATTACCGCGGCGGCGACCTGCTCAGCCGGATCCGCGCGGATATCGACAGTCTCGACAATCTTTACCTGCGGGTGATCGCACCAAGCATCGCGGCGCTGATCACCACGATGCTGATGATCGGGTTCATCTCGATCTTTTCCGCCCGCATCGGGATGATCGATCTCGCCGGGCTGGTCCTCGCCGGGGTGGCGCTGCCGCTCGCGACCCGCGTGATCGGCCGGCGCGGCGGCGGGCAGGCGGTGGAATTGCGGGCGCGGTTGCGCGGCCTCGTCGCGGACAGTGTACGCGGCCTCGGGGAATTGATCGTGTATCAGGCCTCGGCACGGCAGGCGGGGGCGATCGGTGAGGCCAGCGAAGCGCTGATCCGCGTGCAGCGCCGGCAGGTCCGGCTCAGCGGTGCTGCGGCGGCGCTCAGCGGCTTGCTGATGCACCTGACCATGTGGATTGCGCTGGTGGTCGCGATCCCGCTGATCGTCTCTGGCACGCTGGCACCGCCCGATTTCGCGATGATCGCGTTTTTCGTGCTGGGCAGCTTCGAGGCGATCGCAGCGTTGCCCCTGGCGTTTCAGGTGCTCGGCGAAACCCTGGCGGCGGCGCGGCGGATTTTCGAAATCGTCGATACCGTCCCGGCGGTGGCCGAACCGGCGCGGACCATCCCGGCACCCACCACCTTCGACCTCGATTTGTCCGGAGTGCGGATGCGCTACGCGCCGGATGCGCCGTGGGCGCTGGACGGTATCGACCTCGCGGTGCCGCAGGGCACCCATCTCGGGATCATCGGGGCGACCGGGGCGGGCAAGACCAGCCTGATCAACGTGCTGCTGCGGTTCTGGGAGTTTCAGGACGGCACCATCACGCTCGGCGGGGTCTCGCTGCGCGACATCCCGGGCGAAACCATGCGGCAGCTCTGCGCCGTGGTGGCGCAGCAGACCCATTTGTTCAACACCAGTATCCGGCGCAATCTGTTGCTGGCCCGCCCGGACGCCGACGATGCCGCCCTGCACGATGCCTTGCGGCGCGCGAATATCCTCGATGAGATTCTCGCCCTGCCGCAGGGGCTCGATACCATCGTGGGCGAAACCGGCACCCGCCTGTCCGGTGGTCAGGCGCGGCGGGTGGCGATTGCCCGCGCTGTGCTGAAAGACGCCCCGATCCTGATTCTCGACGAACCGACCGAAGGGCTCGATCCGGTCTCCGAGCGCGCGGTGATGGCGGCGCTCGACGCACTCATGCAGGGGCGCACCACGCTGCTGATCACCCATCGTCCTGAAAATCTCGGCTTCGTCGATCGCGTCGTCCGGATCGATCGCGGGCGGCTGCGCGAAATCGGCCCCGCCAGCACGCGCGAACACGGGTTCTCGAGCCTGCGGACCTGACGAACCGCTCAGGCGGCCAGCGTGCCGATCAGCCGTGTCGCGACCTCCAGCGTGTCCGCCTCGCTCGCGGGTTTGTCGAGCCGCAGCCGCAGAATTCGGGGAAAGCGCAGCGCGATGCCCGATTTATGCCGGGCCGATCGCTGCGCCGCATCGAAGCCGATTTCCAGCACGATGCCGGGTTCCACTTCCCGCACCGGCCCGTAGGTCGCGACCGTGTGGGTGCGGATCCATTTGTCGAGCACCAGCAACTCGGCATCGGTATAGCCGGAATAGGCTTTGCCGATCGGCACCAGCCGGCCCTCGCCGGTCCAGACCCCGAACGTGTAATCCGAATAGAACGAACTCCGCCGGCCGTGGCCGCGCTGGGCGTACATCAGCACGCAATCGAGGCTGAGCGGATCGCGCTTCCATTTCCACCAATGGCCTTTCGGCCGTCCGGCCAGATAGGGGCTGGCGCCCGCTTTCAGCATCAGCCCCTCGATACCGTCGTCCCGCGCCGCAGCGCGCAACGCCGCCAGATCGGCTTCGGTCGCGAAGGGGATTTGGGGTGATATGTCCATCCGCGCTGGCCTCGTGGCGGCAAACCAGGCCTCCAGCCGGGCCCGGCGCTGGTCGAACCCCAACCCGCGCAGATCCTCGGTCCCTTCGAACAGCATGTCGTACAGGCGCACCGCAACCGGGTAGTCGGCGCGGGCCTCGGCGCTGACGATCTTGCGGTTGAGCCGCTGCTGCAGATCGGCGAAGGGCGCGACCACGCCATCGCGGATCACCAGCAACTCGCCATCCAGCACCGCGTCGAACTCCATCGCCGCCAGAATTTCCGGGAAGCTGGCCGAAATATCGTCGGCCCCGCGCGAATAGAGGCGCTTGCCGCCCGGGGTTGCGACCAGTTGCACGCGGATGCCGTCCCATTTCCATTCCGCCCGATAGGCTGACCAGTCGAGACTTGCGCGATCCGCCTCCTCGATCGGGTGGGCCAGCATCGGCGGGCGAAACACCGGCGTGGTGCCCGGATCGGGCCGCACCGCGCGGTGCTCCAGCCAGTCGAACAGGCCCTGATAGGGCGGCGACAGCCCGTGCCAGATTTCCTCGATATGATCGACATCGACCTCGAAACGCTGCGCCAGAGCGAGCTTAGCCAGACGGAGTGAAGCGCCGACCCGCAGGCCGCCGGTGATCAGCTTGATCAGGGCGATCCGGGTGGAGACATCGCTGCAATCGAGCCAGGCGGCGATCAGCGCCGGGATCGCCTCGCGCGGCGTCGCCCGCAGCGCATCGACCACCGCGGGCAGTTCGGGCGGCGCCTCGATCGGGGCTTTGGGCCAGATCAGCGCGATCGCCTCGGCGAGATCGCCGACATAATCGTAGGACAGGGCAAAGAGTTCGGGATCGGCCCGCGTTGCGACCAGAGCCCGCAGCACCGCCGGCTTGGCCCCGGGAAAATCGAGCTTGCCGGCCATCGCCGCCAAGGCGTAGCCCCGCTCAGGGTCCGGACGGGTGCCGAAATAATCGGCGAGGAGCGCGATCTTGGCGTTGCGGCCCTGGGTGTAGAGCAGGCGCTCCAGAAGGTCGGCGAAGGGTTTCATGGGTGGTGAAACAAGGGAAGGTCAAGACTTCTTTTTGTGAACAAAAAGAAGCAAAAAAACTTCGTTCCATTGGGACTGCGCCGGCGAAACTGCCCGTGACCCAGATCAACAAAAGTTTTTTGCTTCTTTTTTTCAAAAAAGAAGCCTTCCCTTACCTCCCCGTCCTTCATGTGTCGTCCGCATCCTCACCATACCCGATCAGGCTGAGCGCCCGACCGATCCGCCCCATTTTGCCCAATTGATAGATCAGCGCGGCTTCGTTGCCGTGGGTGACCCAGATTTCGGGGGCTTGCACGTCGATCACCGTGGCGAGCAATTCATCCCAGTCGGCATGGTCGGAAATAATCAGCGGCAGTTCGACCCCGCTGGCCTTGGCGCGCTGACGCACCCGCATCCAGCCCGAGGCGACCGCGACGACCGGGTCATCGAGCCGCCGCGCCCAGCGATCCGCGACGGCGGAGGGGGGCGCGATCACGACGGCGCCGTGCAGCGCGGCTTTGTCTGCTACGGTGGCGGGCCGGAGGTCGCCGAGATTGATGCCGAGTTCCGCGTACAGGGTGCATAATTTGGTCAGCGCCCCGTGGAGGTAGATCGGGGCATCGTAGCCGGCGGCGCGCAGCAGGGCGATCATCCGCTGCGATTTGCCGAGCCCGTAGGCGCCGATCAGATGCGGGCGCTCGGGAAACACGCTCATCGAATGAAGCAATTTGGCGATTTCCTTATCGGTGTCCGGGTGGCGGAGCACCGGCAGGCCGAAGGTCGCCTCGGTCACGAACACGTCGCACACCACCGGGGCGAACGGCGCGCAGGTCGGGTCGGCGCGGCGCTTGTAATCGCCGGAAACCACGGCGCGGCTGCCCTGATAGTCCATCACCACCTGGCACGAGCCGAGCACGTGGCCGGCCGGCACGAGGCTGACATCGACATCGCCGATCCGCAGAATTTCGCCGATCGCGAGCGCCTGCCGGGTGATGCCGGCCCTGCCCTCGCCCATCCGCGCGCGCATGATCGCGAGGGTTTCGACGCTGGCGAGCACGTGATGGTGGCCGGGCCGGGCGTGATCGGCATGGCCGTGGGTGATGATCGCGCGATCGACCGCGCGCGTCGCATCGATATGAAACCCGCCCGGGATACAGAACAGGCCTTCGGGGCGCGGTTGGAGCCAGGTTTCGGGGTGAGGTGCCACGGCGTTCAGATGGATCGTGATTGCGAAAAAAACCAGTCTGGTTAGACTGAAAACGTGAACAAACAAAAAACATTGCTGCCGCTGCGGTTCTGCAATTGGTTCGCGGGGCGGGGCTGGGCGGTCAGGCCCCACCAATTGGCGGTGCTGGGTGCGGTCATCGCGGGCGATAACGCCCTGCTGATCGCCCCGACCGGCGGCGGCAAGACGCTGGCGGGATTTCTGCCAAGCCTGATCGCGCTGGCCGATGCGCCGCAACCGCGACTGCACACGCTTTACATCAGCCCGCTGAAGGCGTTGGCGACCGATATCGCGCGCAATCTCGAAACGCCGATCGCGGAGATGGCCCTGCCGATCCGGGTCGAGACCCGCACCGGCGACACCCCGGCCCACCGGCGGGCGCGCCAGCGGAGCGATCCGCCGCATATCCTGCTGACCACGCCGGAAAGCCTTGCCTTGCTGCTCTATCAGCCCGAGGCGGCTGAGTATTTCGCCGATCTCGCGATGATCGTGCTCGATGAGATCCACGCGCTCGCCGGCACCAAGCGCGGCGACCAGCTTGCCCTGTGCCTCGCCCGCCTCCATGCGCTTGCCCCTCCCGCGCTGCGGATCGGCCTGTCCGCGACCGTTGCGCATCCCGGCGCGATGCTCGACTGGCTTTCGCCGGACAGCCATGGCGGGGCCACGCAGCTCGTGCTGGGCGAGGCGGGCGCGCCGCCCGAGATCGGCATGCTGATCGCGCCGGGGCGGATGCCGTGGTCGGGTCATATGGGGCTGATGGCGGCTGAGGCGATCCTGCAGCAGATCCGGGCCGCCCGCATGACCATCGTGTTCGTCAACACCCGCGCCCAGGCCGAGTTGATGTTCGAGGCCTTGTGGCGGCACAACGAAGAAACGTTGCCGATCGCGCTGC
>JAQTXO010000538.1 GCA_028688765.1 Acidiphilium sp.
GATCTATATCCCGTTCGTGCTCATTGATCTCGCGGTCGCCTCGATTCTGATGGCGCTCGGGATGATCATGGTCAGTCCGACCCTGATCAGCCTGCCGATCAAACTCCTTTTGTTTCTTTCGATCGGAGGATGGTCGCTCCTGATGGGTTCGATGGCACGGAGTTTCTTACACTGATCACTCCAAGATTTCGATAATCAGGTCGGAGGCATCATGCTCAACCTGCCCCGCCACCGGTTGTATAGTCTTGAACTTCTGCACCAGGGGTTCATGACGGTCGCACTCGCGGTCACTCCTTTGATCACTGGCATCATTGCCGTCGGTCTTCTTATTGCCCTGATCCAGGGAGCGTTTCAGATCGAAGACGGTGCACTAGCGATGGCTGCCAAGCTCGGTGTTGTATTTTTGCTGGCAAGCTCCGGCGGGGTTGCGATTTATCTCACCATGCAGCATCTCGCTGGCGACTGGATCGCGCATATTCCAGAAATGATCGATCGTCCGTGGTCATGACCGGCTCAGCACCAAGCCGTGATCATGGCAAAATCCCGGCTGGGTGCCTCATCTTGGTTCCGGTCGGATGCTGCTGATCCCACAACACGTCCTGTTCGGATGGATGAGCGCATTATTCTGGCCATTGCTGAGGACGACTGGGGTTTTCTTGACCGCACCGATTCTCGGCTCCAGCGCGCTGCCGGTGTTGTTTCGCGTGTTGCTGGCCACGATGATTGCCATATGCCTCGCCGCATGGGGTGGCCCATGGCCGGCTATTCCGGCCTCTGTTCCCGCGATCATCCTGGAAGGGCTGATCCAGATCGCCTGCGGTTCAGGTATCGGTCTGTTCGGCCAGATCATCGTATCGGCAGTTGCAGGTGGTGGTGAAATAGCCGGTGCCGCGCTTGGAACCAATTTTGCTACGGTGACCGGATTGACCCCAACACCGCAGCCCCCGGTGACCTATTCAATTTTTTACTGGGCAGGGATGATGGTCTATCTGGGGCTCGGTGGGTTGTTCTGGACAATCGAAGCGCTGGACAGATCGTTCAAGACGATGCCGGGGGGGATTCCGACATCGGGCGCATTGCTCGACCTCGGTCACTTTATGGGCGCCATCCTGGTGTCGGGGACGCTGATCGCGCTTCCAGCTCTTGCGGTAAGTTTGGCCTTGAATGCGGTGACCGGGTTGGCCAACGCGCTTGCCCCCCAGTTGAATATCTTCTCGGTGGGATTTCCTTTGCTTTTTCTGGGCGGCCTCTGGATCATTGCGTCCTCCCTGTTTTTTATCCAGCCGATTGCGGGAAATTTGTTGCTGCACGGTATGAAGGTGCTCGCGAACTGGGTGGGCGCCACATGAATGACCTGCGTATGTCGTACCACACGCCGGTCTCCATCGAGTCATGTTTCGTGACGGGCGGTAGATCGATCACCGACCGCCGGAGGCAAAGTGATGGCTGAAGACTCCGATGCCGACAAACGGCACGCCCCGACTGAACGGCGTCTGAAGGATGCGCGCGAAAAGGGTCAGATCCGGCGCTCCAACGATCTTCCCAAAGCGGCAATCACGCTTCTACTGATTCTTGTCGTTGCTGCTCTTGGAGGAGCGATGGGCGGTCTCGCAAAACTATGGATGGTCGCGCTGTTCCGGCGTGCAGGTCAGATGGATTTTCATGACAGCAAGCTTCTTGTCATCGAGTTTCTGGTCGTTCTAGCCGGGTTTCTGTCTGCGGTCGCACTCCTCGCGGTTCTTGCCGGATCTGCATCGGGAGGCTGGATGATGACACTTTCGCTATTAATGCCGAAGGTCGAGCGGGTCGATCCTGCACAGGCATGGAAACAGGTATTTTCGGTTTCCAATTTGATCGAGGTTATCAAGTCGATTCTGAAAGTTATCGTGATCGGGGGGGCGGCTTGGATCGCCTACCGCTCGGAGCATCAGAACTTTCTGTCTCTTGCAAGCCCACGTAAACTGAGCTTGTCCGCGCTGGGTGCTCCGGCGTTCATGGTAATTGCGGCGGCGACGGCAGGTGCCACAATTCTTGCCGGGGCCGACGTCGCGATCCAGATGTGGCTGAACCGGCGCACCCTTCGCATGACCGATCAGGAGATGCGCGACGAGATGAAAAGCGCCGAAGGCGACCCCCACCTTCGGGGAAGGCGCCGGTCCATCATGCGCCGCCTGGCTCGGGAACGGATGCAACGGGAGGTCCGCACGGCGTCCGTCATGATCACAAATCCCACGCATTATGCGGTTGCGTTGCGATATCGAACGGGGATCGATATCGTTCCGGTGCTGGTCGCCAAAGGAGTCGATCTCAACGCGGCCCCTTTGGTCGAACAGGCCCGGGCCAGCGGTATTCCGCTTGTCGAGGCCCCGCCCTTGGCCCGCGCACTTTACCGGTTTGTCGACGTCGATCAGCCGGTGCCCAGCTACCTCTACAAGGCTGTGGCCGAAATTCTGGCTTATGTCTGGAAACTCGACGAATGGCGGTCCACCGGGGGCAACCGGCCGGTTCGTCCGGAGTTTCCCGAGTCGCTAGAGAAGGCGGGTGAACGACGGACCGAATGATCGGTGAACCGGCTTTTCAACTGGTCTGCCGAGGTTGCTGCGGCGTCGGCCAGTTTTTCGAGCGATTTCTTGCGTTCCATTTCCTGACCGAGTCTAATCAAAGCGGCACGCTGGGTTTCTTCCCCGCGAA
>JAQTXO010000539.1 GCA_028688765.1 Acidiphilium sp.
AAGCTGCGGGGCTTCATTTTATTGATCGGCACCATTTTGACGCCTTTTTGGCCGGGCGTCATTTCACCGGTGGGGGTGTCGGGGATTTTGTAGGCGACGGCCATCCAGAAGCCGGTGCCGGGGTGGTCCATCACTTCGATTTCGGTGAGCATTTTGACCCAGTAGGTGGAGTACCAGCCGGGGACGATCAGGCGGATCGGGTAGCCGTTCAGGAGGGGGAGGTTTTCGCCGTTCATCTGGTAGGCGATCATGACTTCGCCGTCGTTGGCGCGTTTGATCGGCAGGACTTTTTCGAAGGTGGCGCTGGCCGGGTAGAGGCCGCCGCCCTGTTCGAGGCTGCGGAAGGCGACATGGGTGCCGCTGGGATCGATTCCGGCGCGTTCGAGCAGGCGGCTCAGGGGCACGCCGGTCCACATGGCGTTGTACATGGCGCCGTTACCCCATTGGGCGCCGGGGACGCGCGGGTCGATGAAGCCGCGGGAGTTGCCCGAGCATTGGTTGATCGCGGCCATGCGCTTGGCGGGGAATGCTTTGACGAGGTCTTCGAGGCTGATTTCGAAGGGTTTTTTGACCTTGCCGGAGACCCTGATTTTATAGGTGCTGGTGTCGATGCTGGTGGGGAAGTCGGCCATGTGCCAGCGGACATAGGCCTGATCGTTCGGGGTGAAGAGGTGGTGCTGGAAGACCGACCAGGGGGTTTCGAGCAGGGGCGCGCGGGTGCGCTGGAGGATCATTTCGCCTTTTTGCGGGAAGGTGCCGGCGGCGAGGACTTCGCGCTTGCCCTTGGCGAAGGGGAGGGTGACTGAGCCGGACTCGGCGGCGGCGGCATTGCGCGCGGCGATGGTGAGGGCGCCGAGCGAGGCCGCGCCGATCATCATGCCGCGTCGACCGGAGGCGAGGAGGGGATTGTCGGTTTGCATGGACGATTTCCTGGTTTTTTGGGATATATTACAGTCTTCAACGCACGCGGCGGCGAATGTAACTTATTCGTTATATATGTAAAGCGTTAATCGTAATGTGTCGGGTGATTGGGGAGCAATCGGGCGGGCGATTTGCAGGAGCGGGGGCAGATGGCATAAGCCGGTGTCATGCGTATTCTGTATCACCTGCCGTTATCGCCCTATGCGCGGAAAGTGCGCCTTGTTCTTGCCGAAAAGCGTCTGCCGTTCGAGTTGCGGCTGGAAAAGACCTGGGACCGGCGGCCTGAGTATCTCGCGATGAATCCGGCGGGGACGGTGCCGACGCTGACCGAGGAGAACGGGCTGGTCATTCCGTATTCGAACACGATTTGCGAGTATCTCGATGAGGCGTATCCGGATATTTCGCTGATCGGGCGGACGCTGGGCGAGCGGGTCGAGATCCGGGCGGTGACGTCGTGGTTCGACGAGCGGTTCGCGCAGGAGGTTTCACGCAATCTGCTTTATGAGAAGGTGATGAAGCCGGCGGCGAAGCGCGGGGCGCCGGAAGCGGGGCGGTTGCGCGAAGGGTATGCGGCGCTGCGGGTGCATCTGACCTATATCGGGCATCTGGCGGAGACGCGGAAATATCTGGCGGGGGCGAATTTGTCGCTCGCGGATTTCACGGCGGCGGCGCATCTGTCGTGCCTCGATTTCATCGGCGATGTCGATTGGGCGGCGGTGCCGGCGGCGAAGGAATGGTATGCGCGGATCAAATCCCGCCCGTCGTTCCGGGCGCTGCTGGCGGATCGGGTTTCGGGGTTCAATCCGCCGCCGCATTATGCCGATCTGGATTTTTGAGCGGGGTTCGCCTCAGAGGTTGAAGCCGCTGTCGCGCAGGGTTGTGCGGCTGGGGGCGGCGCATTCGGCGCGCAGGGCGATGCGGTGCGGGTTGCGGCGGTGGGATTTGATGTCCTGACGGGTCATGAACGTGGGTTTGAACGGGCCGGCGAGCACTTGGGCTTCGCTGCGGCCGAGATGCGCGGGGACGGCAAGTTCATGAAACAGATCGACTTCCACGCCGCGTCATAACCGATCTGACGCGGCGCGGAAACCGGGAGGGATGGGCTGATCAGTAGACGCCCTGTTTGATGAGGGGGAGGATTTTGGAGACCATGGCCGCATCGTCGGTGCCGGCGGCGGTGTTGGTGTTCATGCCTTCGAGGCCGAATTTTTTCGTCAGCACGCATTGGGCGACCGGGAGGAAGCCCTGCAGATAGAGCTGCTGGTTGAGGGTGACGGTGATGTAGTGGCTTTTGAGGCCGGCGATGGTGGCGGGGGCGAGGTCGATGCCGCCGACGGTGATCTGGCCGGGTTTTTTACCGGCTTCCTTCAGGGCTTGCGGGATGAAGGAGGTGACGAGGCCCTGCTGGGTGCCGATGGCCTTGATGTTTGGATGGCGTTCGATGAAGGCGACCATGATCGGGACGGCGAGGGCGGGGTCGGCGTTGACCTTGTTGGAGATGTTGAGTTCGTAGACTTTGAGGCCGGCTTTTTTCAGGCCGTGGGCGAGGCCCTTGTCGGACAGGCCGCGAATGCCTTCGGCGAAGACGCCGTATTCCAGCGCGACATCGCCTTTTTTCAGGTGGCCCGCCTTGATCATGGCCTCGGCGGTGGTTTCGCCGCCTTTGAAGAGATATGTGCCGGCGTAGCCGAAGCCGTTGGCGCGGTAGAGGGCTTCGAGCTTGGGCAGGGGAACGTTGCCGGCGGTGACCACGATGCCCTGTT
>JAQTXO010000540.1 GCA_028688765.1 Acidiphilium sp.
ATCGCGCCCGGACGAGCCGCGATTAGTGAACATGAGCAGTTCCCGGCTGTTGATCCGAACCCGCTTAGACACGCGCTCATCCCGGCGCAGCTTCGCCATGATTTGCGAGATGCAGTAAATGAGAATGTCTTTATCGTAGATCGTCGCCAGCCCCTTCACGCTGGGGGTTATCTCGATCCAGTTGCCGTTATGCTCATACCGGCGCACCGCCGTTTCAGGCTTCTTTGTCAGGGAGTAAAAGGGATGCTCCATCATGGGCATCACGTCTTTCAGGACGGCATCGGCAACGTCGCAGATGAACAAGTCATGTTGCGGGTAGCGATCCGGCACGAGCAGGCTTTGCGGGCTGGCTTCCGCCTCAAGGGGCAAGTCTGACTGATCCATAGAGTCTCCGGTGGTGGCGGCTGGATTCGTGTTTTCACACACGCCCATGTTCGTGTTTTCACACACGCTTGTCAAGATTCGTGGTTTCACACACGGAGATTCGTGGTATCAGACACGCCAATTCGTGTTTTCACACACGGTCACCCGACAAAAAGCCTTTATTTTCATGTGGTTGCAGCCGTTTTTATCGCCTTAACACTATATCTAAACACATAAAATAACACCCAGCCTGTGGATAACTTTTCCACAGGTTTTCCACATTAGCGCAATTTAAGGCAATTCTAGGCAACAAAAGGCAATTTAGGGCAACTTAGCGCAACCTCTACCGGAACCGGAGCCGTGGGTGATCCGCAGGCAAAGACGGATGACACCAAAAGAGAAAGGGCGGGCCGTGGGTGAAATCCTGCCGTCATCGAGCAGCCGAGGCCCCTGCCCTCTTTTTTTTGGTGCTACTTTTTACTACAATAAAGCTGGCCGCGACGATCCACGCCGGGCCAGAGATGGAGGCAAGAAGATGGAAGCAACGAAGGCAGCGCCGAGCATCGACCTGAACGATGCCCTTTGGCATGACCTCTTGCACGCGGCCCGTCATGACGATGGAGCCGCCGCCAAGGAACACCTACAGGCCGGATTCCCGATCTACTACGCCAAGGACGACACCCCGGCGGGCTTGCTGGTCAAAGAATATCCGAACGGGCGGCGTGAACTGGTGCGTTTCGACCGGGCCGGGGATGAAGTCATCCGGGCGCTATGAGCAGCCCGCAGCTTTGGGTTATCGCCGGGCCGAACGGCGCGGGTAAATCCACCCTCGCTCGCCGCTATCTGGCCGGGCGCATCGAGATCGTGAACCCCGATGACATTGCCCAGCAGATCGCGCCCGACCGGCGCGATGACCCCGCCGTGGCGGGCCGGGCCGGTCGCATTGCCATCGAGCGCCGCAGGGCCTTGCTGGCCGCTGGGCAGAGCTTCGCCTTTGAAACCACGTTGACCGGCAATAGTGAGCGCACCTTTATGGCCGAGGCCCGCGACCGAGGCTTTAAGGTCAATCTGGTTTTCGTGGGCATCCGCGACGTTGCACAGTCAGATAGCCGCGTCATCGAGCGCGTGCAACGCGGCGGTCATGATGTGCAGCGATCCGACCTTGAGCGGCGCTATGGCCGGAGCATGGCGAACCTGCCAACGGCCATGCAGATAGCGCACCGGGTTTTGGTGCTGGACAACAGCGAAGAACGCCGCAGGCTGATTTTGAGCCGCGAGAATGGCCGCACGAAGCTGGTAAGCCGTCGCCTGCCCCAATGGGCGCGCGAGGCGATCCCGGCAGAGCTTCGGCGGATCAAAGCGAGAGGGATAGAGCTATGAGGGACGCGCCGGAAAAGCGAATGACGCTTGCCAGCCCGAACCCGGCAGACTGGCGCTTGCTGCGCGAGCGGCACGGGTTGACGCAAGAGGACTTAGCCCGGCTGGTTTATCGGACCAAGCAGGCGGTCAGGAAATGGGAACAGGGACGCGGGGCCGGTGATCCGGCTTGCTGGCATCTCGCCCTGCTGTTGCTTGGCGAACTGGGCCGTAAGCGCAACCCCATACCCGTGAGGGTCGCCGGAGCGATCAATGACGATGCCGACGCCGATATGAGGGCAGGTAGTAGCTCCGCAGCGCACGCCGAGGCGAAACACCGAGCGGTCGCGCGCGGGGCATAGGCGAGCGCCGGGCGGCCTTCCAGATCGCGCCGAGCGCGAGGCCGACCAACGAGCCGCCGGACTCGCCGACGAGGCGGGCCAGCCGGGAGCCAGGACGAACATAGGACATGGCGGTAACTCCCTTGAGTGAAGCGATGGCCCGCCCGGTGCGGGCCATCTTCATTTCACAAAGACCACCACCGCCATAGCGACGGCGATAATGGCGCAGAAGCCCGCCACGACCGCCGCGATGATGGCCGTGGAGCGGGCCGAGCGAGCTTCCGCCGCCAAGTTAGCACTTTGCTGCCGGGCCGTCTGCGCGGCATCGAGATCAGCCCGGAGCTTCGCGCCGGTATCCGTGAGGGCGGACGTGACCGCCTCACGGACCTGCCGACTGACGTAATCGGCGGCATCGGTGATGATCCGCCCGCCGATGGCCTTGCTTTGCTCGACGTGTTCGGCCAGCGCAGCGGAGAGGGCCTTTTGATGGCCCTCGTTTTGCGCTGACAGGACTTCGACATAGCGGCCAAGCACAATGTCATGCAGCGTCACCGTGACCAAGATAGGGTCATTCGGGCCGAGCAGGACGCTATGCTTGATTGCGACCTCTTTGCGTAGCTCA
>JAQTXO010000055.1 GCA_028688765.1 Acidiphilium sp.
CGGTCCCGAGCAACGCCACCGCGACCACGAACAGCCGATAGCCGGTGACAAAGAAATACGTGCTGCTGAGCGGATGGTTGAGAAACGCCGGAATCGCGAGCGGCTGTCCCTGCGCACCCCACACGGTGCGGATCAGGTCCTGGATGATGAACGCGAGCCCGAACGTGAGCAGCAACGTATAGATCGGGTCCTTGCGGTTATAGAGCCGCCGCACCAGTACCATCTCGACCCCAAGTCCGATCGCCCCGGCCAGCAGCGGCGCGATGACCAGCCCGCCCCAGAATCCCACATACGGCACCAGCGTGAACGCAAAATACGCCGCCAACGCCATGAACGCGCCCTGAGCGAAATTGATCGTGTTGTTGAGACCGAGAATGAGCGCCAGCCCCAGCGCCATCAGCGCATAGAACGCGCCTTGAATCAGGCCGTTGAACACGTTGAACAACAGAATGAGCCCCATACCGCCTCCATCCCATCGAGAGTCCGTTCGTCGCCGGGCGGATCGCGCCGTCACGGCCGATCCGCCCGGTCATTCCGGCACCGGGGCCGGAAACCCTGCGTCTCAGGTCGGGTAGGTCATCTTGCAATCGGCCGCCGCCGCCGAGAGGGCGATCTTCTTGCCCGGAATGATCGCCGAGACATCGAACAGACTGGGATATTTTCCGGTCTGAATGACATGGCCGGGAAACATGCTGAGCATCAGCTGATGATCGGCGGCGCGGTATTCCGGCGCGTTCGGCTGCAATGCAATCTCCGGCGGCAGCACCAGCCCCTCCATCGCCCGGACCACCTTCATCGTATTGGTCGATTTCGCTTTCTCGACCGCGAGCTTGATCGCATAGGTCGAAGCGTAACCGAACCAGGAACGGGCGGAGGGATATTCCCCTTTGTATTTGGTCGAATACGCCTTCACGAATTCCGCGACATGAGGGGTATGGGGCTGATCCCAGTACCACTCCATCGTCCACCAGCCATAGCGCGCCGCCTCCGGCAGGGCCTGCGCCTGCTCGAGCTCGAACAGCGCGCCCCCGACCGGGATCTGCTTGTTGATGCCGAACTGCGAAATCTGCTTCATGCAGTTCACCTGATCGTCCCCCGCCAGCAGCAGGCAGATGAAATCCGGCTTCTTCGCCTTGACATCGATCAGATAGGACGAGAAATCCGTCGTCCCCACCGGCGCGAGCGCGGTCCCGACCACGCGCCCCCCGGCCGTCTTGAGCTGCTTGGTGTAGTCGCTCTGCTCGGCATGACCGAATGCATAATCGGTCGTGATGAAATACCAGGACTTGCCGAATTTCTTGAACAGCGTCTCGAAATCCCCCGATGTCAGCATCCAGGTGGTCGAGCAGGTGCGGAACGTGTTCCAGTGGCAGTCCTTGCCGGTGACCGCATCGGCATGGCCGCCGGTGCACAGAAACAGCAGGTCGTGCTTGTTGGCAAACTGGCTCAGCGCCAGCGACGACGCGGAATTCACCGTGCCCATCAGAAAATCGATCTTGTCGCGCGAAAGCAGGCGCGATGCCTTGTCAATGCTGGTGCCCGGACTGCCCGCGCCGTCCTCGACCAGGAGTTGCAGCGGCCGGCTCATGATGCCGCCCTTCTTGTTGATTTCCTCCTCGGCAAAGCGCGCCCCTTTGATTTCGCTATGGCCGAGCGGCGCGAAAATACTGGTGATGGGATCGACCAGCCCGATCTTGATCGGCACCTCGCTCGCCGCCCAACTCGGCTTCGGCGCCGCCAGCAACCCCGCGGCACCCACCGCCGCCCCAGCCTTGATCAGGCCGCGCCGGCCCAGAGAACCGCTCATGGCACCCGCGTTGTTGCCCGTCTCTATCGTTGTCATCGGATCAGTCTCCCTCACTCTGCGGTGCCATTGGCGGCACTCGGTATACTATAAATTATAGTTCATCATCGGATCGATTTCGTCAACCGCGGGTCATCTTGATGCCGAGATCGTGTGCGACCTCTGCGGTTTGATCACAGGTCGAGCACAAACCTGGAGCTGAGCGCGCGGGTGACACAAACAGTCGGAAATGAGTCGCGATGAGGGACTCCCCCACGCTCGTGAGTAAATCCTCTGGCAGCCATGCCTTTGTCGCAGTGCGATTCCGGTCAGGATTCACCATTCCGAAATGATCGTGCGTTACACCCACCTGCGATGACGACGAATGCTGGTATGCTGATCGAGGGTCACCGTACTCGACCTGTTCTGAAAGAGCGGTCGTGAGGCATCTCCCCGCCACGATCCCGGACAAGCCGGGCTCCGAACGGAACCGATATCTGGCCTTCGCTTTTTGCTGGGGCGACGTTCTGTTCGAATTGGATCGGCATTACGCGATCTCCTACGTGTCCAGCACGTGCGAGGCCGTGCTGGGATGCGGTAGCGACACGTTGATCGGCCTGGATTTTCGGGATGTTGTCGCCCCGGTCGACAGGCTTGTCATAGAGCCCTGGTTGAAGCGTCTGCCGGAGGTCGGTCGTGCGATGATAGAGACAATCACGCTGAGCGGCCCGGGTGCCGCACCGCTATGGGTTTCGCTGGCGGCAAACTGCCTCGATAGCGAGGAAGGAACGATCCATATCGCGTTGCAGCGACGCGACACCGGCGCGCATGCGATAAAAACCCCGACTCTGGATCCGGCTTCCCGGCTCGCTGACTGTACCAGTTTTGTCGATCGTGTTGCCGAGCGGATGAAGCGCGGTCACGCCGCAGGTATGGCCCCCGAACTCACGCTGGTGGTAATGCCCGACCTGCATGACCTGCGCCAGAGGTTGGGCGCTGGCCAGGACGGCATGCTGGAAGCGGTTGGCACCGCTTTGAAGGCCCGATCGATCGAAGAAGACATGGCGGCGCGGATCGGTGACGACACATTTTCGCTCCTGCACGAGGCGGGGGCGCCGATCGATCAGTTGATCCGTCAGCTCGAGGCGATCACCAGAGCCGCAGACCCGGCTGGCATCGGCCTGACCATCGATGCTTCGACCCTCGCGATCGATACCGCAACGGTGGCCGAGGTGGATCTCGCACTCGCCCTGACGCACACGCTGCGTCGTTTCGGTGCAGCGTCCGGTACCGATCTGCGCACGATGGCGAACAACCTGCGCAGCGCGTTCCAGAATTCGGTCAGAACGGTCGGAAGCATCAAGCGGGCAATCAACGAGCAATCGTTCACAGTGGTGTTCCAGCCCATCGTGCAGATCAACACCGGTCGGATCCATCATTTCGAGGCGCTGTGCCGCTTTGAGGCCCAGGATCAGGAATCACCCTTCACGACCATTCAGGTCGCCGAGGAGCTTGGCCTGATCGCGGCCTTCGACCTCGCGATGGTCCGCAAGGTCATCGCCTGGCTCTTCACCCGACCGCTTAACAACGCGCGCGAGCGGATCGCGGTCAACGTATCAGGCTATTCGATCGAACAGGCCGCCTATACCGAGGCGCTGCTAGACCTGCTCGCGGAAAATGACTGGCTCCGCGGACGGCTGATGTTTGAAATCACAGAAAGCGCACGGATCGCCAATCTGGAGACGGCGGATCGCTTCATCCAGGCGCTACGGCAGCGTGGATTTCAGGTCAGTCTCGATGATTTCGGGGCCGGTGCGGCGTCGTTCCAATATCTGTCGGTCCTTGATGTCGATGTCGTCAAACTGGATGGGTCCGCAGTGCGGAACGCCCAGAAAGCCCAGAAAGGGCGGGCTTTTCTGTCGGCCCTGACCGAGCTCTGCCGGCGCATGGGAATCGAGACCATCGCCGAAATGGTCGACACGCCCGAGACGCTGCAATTCGTGCGCGACTGCGGTTGCAATTACGTCCAGGGCTATCTGTTCGGCAGGCCCACCAAAGAGATCACTGATTTTCATCCGCTACCTAACCGGATACTGTTTACAGCATGATGACATCTGTGCGTTTTCCGTGATACCGGCCTGAGGGTCCGTTGCTCTGAAGCGGGATAGGGTGGTGCGGTGGCGTTATCCAACGCACCTGGATTGAAACGGTCATCAGACAGGAAGCTTTATATAACTGACCATCCGCGCCACCGCCGCCACAACCCCGGCCGTCTCCGCATCGACCTGTCCGTCCACGCGCGCCGGGCGGAACCGGCGCTGAAACGCCGCTACCACCAGGTCGTGTTTCAGGTCCATATCGTAGCCGATCGCGGCGAGTTCCGTCGCGGTATCGCCGTGCGTGCCGATGTCATCGGGCCAGAACCCGATGCCGTGGGCCGCGAGGTGTGCCCAGGGAAACAATTCGCCGGGGTCCTGCTTGCGGTCGGGCGCGATGTCGGAATGTGCCACTATGTTCCGGGCCGGAATCGGGTGGCGTTCGAGTAGGCCCCGGCACAGCCGGATCACCGCTTCGATCTGCACGCCGGGAAACCGCACATAGCCGAATTCGTGGCCGGGATTGACGATTTCGATCCCGATCGAGCGATCGTTCAACCCCCGCACCCCGCGCCAATAGCTCACCCCGGCATGCCAGGCCCGCCGCTCCTCATCCACCAGCGCGATCAATGTCCCATCGGTCTCGACCACGTAATGCGATGAAACCCGCGCAGCCGGGTCGCACAGCCGCCCGATCGCATCGGCCCCGCTGCGCATCCCGGTATAATGCAGCACCAGATGATCGATCGCGGCCCCATCGGGCCGGTCGTCGTGATTGGGCGATCTCACAAACCCCGCTCGCGCTTGATATCGTCCCAGGCGGCATTGATCCGCGCCACCCGGTCGGTCGCGCGCGCGGCGAATTCGGGCGGCACCCCGCGCGCCGCGAGCTGATCGGGGTGATTTTCCCGCATCAACTGCTTCCAATGCGCCCGGATCGCCTCGCTACTCGCATCACGCCCGATCCCGAGCACGACATACGGATCACCTTCGGATAGCGCGTAGGAGGAGGGGTTCTCCGCCCGCGCCCGCGCCGCCGGATCGAGCCCGAACGCGACGCCGATCCGGGTGAGCATATCCGCCTCACGCCCGTTGATCGGCTCATCCGCCCGCGCGATCGCGTATAACGCCCCCAGCACCTGTTCGAGCGCGAGCCGGTTATCCGCGAAACTCGCGCCGAGCTGCCTTGCATAGGGCTCGAACCCCGCCGAATCGTTGCGCGCCTGATCGAACAGCCGCCCGATCATCGGCACCGCCGCGTCCTCGATCCGGAACTGCCGCTTGAACGCATCGATCTCGGCGCGATTGACCGGCCCGTCGCATTTCGCGAGCTTCGCGGCCAGCACCGTCGCCGCGATCGCGAACACCTGTTCCCGCCGCCCGATCATCGCCGCCAGCCGCGCGGAATCGAGCGGCAACGCCCGCCCCAGCCGCGCCCCGAACGACCCGAGATCGCCGGTATCCGCCGCGTGGCCAAGCGCCGCCCCCGCAATCGCGCCCACCGGCCCGCCAAAAGCGAACCCGGCCACGCCGCCGATCACCTTACCCCATACTGCCATTCCCCCCATATCGGGTGGCTGGCCCGTAAGGTCAAAGGGCGATCTGCACCGGTATCAATATCGCCGCATCAGCGCCACCAGCCGCCCCTGCACCTTCACCCGCTCGGCAGGGAAAATCCGCGTCTCGTGGCGCACATTGGCCGGTTCCAGCGCCGCCGAGTTGCCCCGCCGCCGCAACCGCTTCAGCGTCACCTCGTTGTCGTCGATCAGTGCGACGACGATCTGCCCGGTCTCGGCGGTCTCGCCCTTGCGGATGATCGCGGTATCGCCATCGAGTATCCCCGCCTCGATCATCGAATCCCCCACCACTTCCAGCGCGTAGTGATCGCCCTGCCCGATAAAGGCGATCGGCACCTCGATCTCGGCCTGATGCTCCCGCAGCGCCTCGATCGGCTGGCCCGCGGCAATCCGCCCGTAGAGCGGCGGGCTCACCGCCGCCACCTCCGCCGCCGCCCGCGCGCCCTGGAACCGCTGCGAAAAATCGCCCCGGATCACATTCGGCGCGAATTTGGCATCGCCCCGCTCCGCCGGCACGCTGTCCGCCGGCAGCCGGATCACCTCCAGCGCCCGCGCCCGGTGCTTGTGCCGGCGCAGAAACCCGCGCTCCTCCAGCGCCCCGATCAACCGATGAATGCCCGATTTCGATTTCAGATCGAGCCCATCCTTCATCTCCTCGAAACTCGGCGAACAGCCGGTCCGCCGCAGATGCTGGTCGATGAACACCAGCAGCTCATGTTGCTTGCGCGTCAGCATCATTCCCTCGTCCGAAAACCCCGAACCGACCCGAACCGCCCCTGCGGCCCGGACCATCGCGCCATCCCCACCGGGAACAAAACGCTAACACGGTGTTCTATGAATCGAACCCGCGTCGCGTCAAGAGCCTCGCGGCAAAATAATCACCTTCTGTTCTCCATCGGCGACCCTTGCCACGCCCCCGCCCGGTCCGCCAAGTGCCGCCATGGCCATTCTCTCGATCCAGTCCCAGGTTCTCAACGGCAGCGTCGGCAATACCGCTGCCGCCTTCATCTACGCCCGCCTCGGCCTCGAAGTCTGGCCCCTGCCGTCGGTCATCCTCTCGCACCATCCCGGCCACGGCGGCAGCGAAGGCGGCCCGGTGAAACAGGCCCGCCTCGCCGCCCTCGTCACCGGCCTCGCCGCGCGCGGTGCCTTCGCCCGCTGCGAGGCCGTGGTCTCCGGCTATCTCGGCGCCGAAGCCGCCGTCCCGGTGGTCACCGACGCCATCGCCCGCGCCCGCTCGTCCCATCCCGGCGCGCTCTACCTCTGCGATCCGGTCCTGGGCGATTCCGGCCGGATCTACGTCCCCCACGCCCTGGTCGACGCCACCCGCACCCACCTCCTGCCGCGCGCCGACATCGCCACCCCCAACCCGTTCGAACTTGAAATCCTCACCGGCCTGCCCCTGCCGGACCGCGCCCACGCCTTCCGCGCCATGGCGAAACTCGGCCCCGGCCTCGTCATCCTCACCGGCTTCACCGGCACCGACACCACCCCCGGCACCCTCGACATCCTGATGCTCGACGGCGCAATCCCATACCATCACACGGTCGAAGCCCTGCCGCGCGCCTTTTCCGGTGCGGGCGATGCCTTCACCGCCCTGTTCCTCGCCGCCTATCTGCCCCACCGCAACGCCCGGCGCGCCCTCGCCGCCGCCGCCGCCGCCAGTGCCGCCCTCCTCGCCGCCACCGCGTCTGGCGGTCACGACGAACTCGCCATCGTCCCCGCCCAACACCTCTGGACCGCCGCTTTCGCCGCCGCCACCGCAACGGAAACATGACAACGGCGCCATGCGATGAAATTTTGTTGATTCAGATCACCGATCCGGCATATATTCGTAAGTCTATATCTTCCGGTGGAAATTCGCCGGCGCCCGCCCGGGTTTCCGGGCATCAATCCTTGGGAGGATGATGATGACAACAATGGCATCTCTGCTGAAACGCAAACCCGTCTCCGTGATCGCGGTCTCGCCGGATGCGAAAATCCGCGAAGTCGTGCTGGTCCTCGCGGAAAAGCGCATCGGCGCGGTGGTCGTCCAGTCCGCCAACCAAGATCTCCTCGGCATCCTTTCGGAACGCGACGTCGTGCGCAGCCTCGCCGCCAACGGCCCCGCCACGCTCGACATGGTCACCAGCCAGCTCATGACCCGCGCGCCGACCACCGCGACTCCGTCCACCACCATTTTCGAGGCTGAAACCCTGATGACCGATGGCCATTTCCGCCATCTCCCCATCGTGGACGGCGGCAAGCTCATCGGCGTGGTCAGCATCGGGGACGTCGTGGCTGGCCTGATGGACCAGCAGGCCCACGAAGTTCGCAGCCTGCGCAGCTACGTCACCGGCGGCGTCGCCTAACCCGCGTCGCCCGACACAGCACGAAAAAACGCCCGCCGGTATTGCACCGGCGGGCGTTTTATATCCGGTGAATCCGGCTTTACTGCGTGGTGGTGTCGGTCCCCGGCACCTTCACCTTCGGCGGCGCCCCGAGATTGATCTGCTTCGGCGTGGTCTGCGAACCCGCAACCGCGCCGCCGACCGCCCCGATCCCGGCACCCGCCAGCGCGCCGATCGGCCCGCCGACCGCCCCGACCGCGGCACCCGCCGCCGCACCACCCGCCGCACCACCTTGGGCGCGTTCCGGCTGGCTGGTCCCACACCCGGCCAGCGCCAGCGCCATGCCGAGCGCCAGCGGCGCGGCAATAAGGGTCTTCTTGAAGGTCATATCGTTCATCCTTTCCGGAATCTTGGAGAGCCAACCTGTCGCCGCCTCGACGTCAGGAACCGTTGACGGACCGATATGGTGGTCACGACCCTCCATCGTATCAACCACGCGACCCCGCGCCCCGCCCCGAATGAACGAAGTTTATGCCGTTGCTCATCCGAACCCGCAGCTACCTCACCGTCGGCGGCGGCAGCGGCTGCGACTCGACACCCTGCCCGCCATACCCGCCCGCCGGACTCAGCGATTGCGGCTGCCCATACGATTGCCCATATGATTGTCCACCCGATTGGGGATACGCCGTCGTCGGCTGCGCCTGATACGAATTGATCTGCTGGCGCAACCCCGGGCCGGAATAGCCCTGCGCCGGAGCCGCCTGCGGTGCCGCCCCGTAACTCCCGCCCGGCGCCGGCCCGACCTTGCCGACATTATCGAGATTGATCTGCTTCGGCGTCGTCGTCGAAGCGGTCAGCGCCCCGATCCCGCCGCCCACCGCCGCGCCCACCACAACCCCGATCGGCCCGCCGATCAGCCCGAACGCCGCCCCGGTCGCCGCCCCGCCCGCCGTCCCGGTGCCCATCCGGTGCGGGGCCTCGGTCCCGCATCCCGCCAGCAGCACGGCACTCGCCGCCAGCAAAAGCACCGACCCCGCCAGCCCAGGCTTCAATCGCGACATCCTCGTCCCCTTCCGATGATCCAACTTCGGTCCAACCCCGAACCGACCTATAATCGTCTTCCGTGGTAACATAAAGTTTTTCAGCCCCTTATACAAAAGCGTGAAGAGATTGTGTTAATTCCCCACAATGTCGCTCAACCGCAATCAGGACCGCGCCGCCCTAAGCCCGCCGCCGCCGATCGCCCCGCGCTGGTTCAGGCGGTTCAAAGGCCGCGCCCGCTTCGGCATGGCGGCCTTCATCCTCATCTATGCCCTCCTCGCCCTCAAACTGATCGACGCCACGATCATCGCCCCGATCAAGCCGAGCGCCGCCGTCCTCGCCGCCCAGCGCCCCGATTTCCGCACGATGCTCTCCGCCCCGGACCGCGCGCCCATCCTCGACCGCAACGGCCGCATCCTCGCCGTATCCCTCCCCGGTGCCGCCCTCTTCGCCGACCCGAAGGAAATCACCACCCCGAAACGCGACGCCGCCCGCCTCGAAACCGCACTCCCCATGCTGAACCAGGCCGAAATCGCCCACCGCCTCGGCCTCAGCCATTACGGCTTCGTCTATCTCGACCGCGATCTCACCGCCGCACAGGAACTCGCGGTCAACCGCCTCGGCATCCCCGGCCTCTACTTCCAGCACGTCTGGATGCGCCACTACCCCGAAGGCAACCTCGCCGCCCACGTCCTCGGCGGCGTCACGCCGGACCAGCGCGGCATCGCCGGCATCGAGGATTATTTCGACCGCCGCCTGATCGCCCACCCCACCCAGCCCCTCCGCCTCTCGATCGACCTCCGCGTCGAAGCCATCGTCCACCGCGAAGTCGCCCGCGCCATGGCCGACTACAAAGCCCGCGGCGCCTGCGGCATCGTCGAAAACATGTCCGGCCGCGTCGTCGCCATGGTCAGCCTGCCCGACTACAACGCCAACGACCTGCACGACGCCCCAACCCACGCCTTGTTCGACCGCTGCATCTCCGGCGACTACGAACCCGGCAGCGTCATGAAACTCATGACCATGCCCGCCGCCCTGCAATCCCGCCTGGTCGATTACTGGGACCGCTTCAACACCACCCACCCCCTCTTCGTCGATGGATTTTCAGTCACCGACTACGAACCGGTCCATTACTGGCTCGCCATGCCCGCCATCCTCGCCTTCTCGTCCAACATCGGCGCGTCGCGCATCGCCACCATCATGGGCTCGAAAATCCAGCGCGCCTGGCTGCGCAAAATGGGCTTCTTCAAACCCTCCCCGATCCAGATGCCCGGCGTCCAACCCCCGATCTGGCACCCCAAAGACACCTGGAAACTCCTCACCACCATGACCGTGAGCTTCGGCAACGGCATCGCCATGGCGCCGATCATCCTGGTCAACGCCGTGGTGGCAGACGTCAACGGCGGCATCCTCTACAAACCCACTTTGCTCGCCCGCACCAGGGGTGCCCCCCCGCGCACCGGCATCCGCGTCATGCGCCACAGCGTCTCGGTCACCATGCGCCGCCTCATGCGCGGCGTCGTCCTCTCGGGAACCGGCGTCTACGCCCGCGTCCCCGGCTACCTCGTCGGCGGCAAAACCGGCACCTCCCAGGTCGTCGGGCGTAACGGCAGCTACCGCAACCACCTCAACAACTCCTCCTTCATGGCGATGTTCCCGGCAACCGACCCGCGCTACGTCGTCTACGTCCTGGTCATCCACCCCAAGCCGACCAAAAAAATGCAGCATTTCTCCTACGGCTTCACCACCGGCGGCTACGTCGCCGCCACCGCGGTCGGGCGCATCATCGCCCGCATCGGCCCGATGCTCGGCATCCCCCCGGTCGAGG
>JAQTXO010000541.1 GCA_028688765.1 Acidiphilium sp.
CTCCGCCTTTGGCGGGGTCGAGGGGCAGAGCCCCTCGCCTTGCTTTCCGCCAGTACCGCGCTCCGATCATATCTGCGGGGTTGCAGACTGCGCGATGGCGAGTAGTTTACGGGACTGGGATTTTAGGAAGTCTGATCGATGACCAACATAGCTGCTTTGCCGGAGACTCGTGGGGTGCCGACGTCGGCGATCAATCTGCCGGATCGTGTGGTATCTTCGCACGACGTATTTGGCATCGATTGCGGGTTCGACCTGCCGGCGTTTTCCGAGCGCACCGAGCATGTCCCCGAGATCGACGACACGTACAAGTTCGACCGTGAAACCACGATTGCGATTCTCGCCGGTTTCGCGCTCAACCGCCGGGTGATGATCCAGGGTTATCATGGGACCGGCAAATCGACGCATATCGAGCAGGTTGCCGCGCGGTTGAACTGGCCGTGCATTCGCGTCAATCTCGACAGTCACATCAGCCGGATCGACCTGATCGGCAAGGATGCGATCGTGCTGAAGGAAGGCAAGCAGATCACCGAGTTCCGCGAGGGTCTGCTGCCTTGGGCGTTGCAGCACCCGTGCGCTCTGGTGTTCGACGAATATGATGCCGGGCGGCCGGATGTGATGTTCGTGATCCAGCGGGTTCTTGAGGTCGAGGGCAAGCTCACCCTGCTCGACCAGAACCGCGTGATCCGCCCGCATCCGGCGTTCCGCCTGTTCGCCACCGCCAACACCGTCGGGCTGGGCGATACGACCGGGCTTTATCACGGCACCCAGCAGATCAATCAGGGTCAGATGGACCGCTGGAACATCGTCGCCACGCTGAATTACCTGCCGCACGCGCAGGAGGTATCGATCGTCATGGCCAAGCTCGGCGTTGCGGCAGGAAATACGGCAGAGCGGAAAAAGATCGAGAGCATGGTCGCCCTCGCCGACCTCACGCGCGCCGGGTTCATCAATGGTGACATCTCGACCGTGATGTCGCCGCGCACCGTCATCACCTGGGCAGAGAATGCGCGGATTTTCAACGATATCGGGTTCGCCTTCCGCCTGACGTTCCTCAACAAGTGCGACGAGGCGGAGCGCAGCACGGTCGCCGAATACTACCAGCGCTGTTTCAACGGCGAGATCGAAACCGGCGTTCATCCGCGCAAGACCTGATGACCGAACAGTCCCGCAGCGAGGATTTCAAGCGCGCCACCGCCGGCGCGGTTCGTGCCATCGCCGGCAGCGATGAGGTGCAGGTCGCCTATCAGCCGGGTGCTGCCGGTCTTGCCGGCAAGCGCGCCCGCCTGCCCTCACCCACCCGCGCCTTGCCGCCGGCGGAGGTTGCGCGGCTGCGCGGCATCGCCGATTCGATGGCCCTGCGTCTGCGCCATCACGACGATACCGTCCACGCCAACCGCGCCCCGGTCGCCCGCGAGGCGCGCGATGCGTACGATGCGCTGGAACAGGCGCGGGTCGAGATTGTCGGTGCCGCGCACATGGCCGGGGTCGCCGCCAATCTGCACCGCAAATTGCAGGATGATTCCGAGGCCGAGGGTCTCGACCGCATGAGCCGGCGCGATCAGCTTCCCACCGCCCAGGCGCTCGCCCTGCTGGTCCGCGAGCGGATGGACCCCGATTCGGTACCGGGTGCCGCCCGCAACATCCTCGATCTCTGGCGCGGCACGCTGCCTGCGGAGGCCGAAGCCGCCCTCGACGATCTCGCCGCCGAGCGGGCCGATCAGGACAGTTTCGCCCGCGCCGCCCGCCGCCTGCTCGCCGCGATGGACCTCGCCGAGGCCGAAACCTCATCCGAGGAAGGCGACGACAGCGAGGATGCCGGCGATCAGGGCGAACAATCCCTCCAGCAGGATAATTCCGGCGAGGGCGAAACCCGGTCCGAGCAGGATCAGGACCAGCCGATGTCCGAAGCCCCCGAGGCGATGGAATCCGAATCCGCCGAATCGGATGCCGACGAGGACAACGAGGACGAAAGCGCCACCGCCAGCGACGAAGCCCCCGCCGGCCCGCAGCAGCGCCGCAAGCCCATCCCCGAAGATCCCCACACCGCCTACCGCGCCTTCACCCGCGCCTTCGACGAGGAAATCGCGGCCGACGAATTATGCGATACCGAGGAACTCGCGCGGCTCCGCCAGCAACTCGACCAGCAACTCCAGCATCTGCACGGCGTCGTCTCCAAACTCGCCAACCGCCTGCAACGCCGGTTGCTCGCGCAACAACAACGCGCGTGGGAGTTCGACCTTGAGGATGGCTTGCTCGATGTCGGCCGCCTCGCCCGCGTCGTCGTCGATCCGTTGCTGCCCCTGTCGTTCAAGCGCGAACGCGACACCGAATTCCGCGACACGGTGGTCACCCTGCTGATCGACAATTCCGGTTCGATGCGCGGGCGCCCGATCTCGGTTGCCGCCATGTGCGGCGACATCCTGGCCCGCACCCTCGAACGCTGCGCCGTCAAGGTCGAAATCCTCGGCTTCACCACCCGCGCCTGGAAGGGCGGCCAAAGCCGCGAGAAATGGGTCGGCGAAGGCAAGCCGCGCAACCCCGGTCGCCTCAACGACCTCCGCCACATCATCTACAAGGCCGCCGACCAGCCCTGGCGCCGCGCCCGGCGCAATCTCGGCCTGATGCTGCGCGAAGGCCTGCTCAAGGAAAACATCGACGGCGAAGCCCTCG
>JAQTXO010000542.1 GCA_028688765.1 Acidiphilium sp.
ACGCCGAACGCTGCAACGCTGCCCCCCTCGTCATCGCCGGTGTCGGCGGCGTGGCGGTCATCCGGACCGACCACCCGGCATGCCCCGAACCCGACCGAAATATCGCTGCCCTCATCTACACATCCGGCACGACCGGTCGCCCCAAGGGTGTGATGCTCACCCATCGCAACCTCACCGTCTCGGCGCGCACCTCCGGTGCCATCAGGGCGATCGGCCCTGACGATCTCGTGTATTCCCCGCTGCCGGTCAGCCATATCCTCGGGTTCACCGGCGTCATGCTCGGCACGCTGACCTACGGCGCAACCCTCATGCTCGCCCCGCGATTCGATCCGCCCGGTGCGCTGCGCGCCATTCTGCACCACCATATCACGCTCATGATCGGCGCGCCGTCGATGTTCGCGTTGCTTGCCGAATATGCTGCCCTGCAAGGCATGAAGACCCTGCCGCCGCATCGCCTGCGCCTGATCGCCAGCGCCGGCGCCCCCCTCGACGAGACGGTGAAGTCCACGGTCGAAGCCTGCTTCGACATCGTCCTGAACAATGGTTACGGCATCACCGAATGTGCCCCCACCATCGCCCAGACCCGGATCGACCGCCCGCGCCGGGATTGCTCGGTCGGCATGCTCCTCCCCGGGCTCGAAGCCCGCCTTGCCGGCGAGTCGAACGGAATCGGCGCCCTGCACCTACGCGGCCCCGCGATCATGGCCGGCTACTACCGCGACGATGCCGCCACCGCTTCCGTGCTCGACCGCGATGGCTGGTTCGACACCGGCGACCTCGCACGCTTTCACGATGATCATCTGTTCATCGTCGGCCGCAGCAAGGAGCAGATCATCCGCTACGGCTTCAAAATCTATCCGGTCGAAATCGAAGCGGTGCTCAATGCCCACCCCGGCGTCCGGCAATCCGCCGTGATCGGACGGGGCACCGGCGCGCATCAGGACGTCATTGCCTTCGTCGAACCCGCCGCCGATGCCACGATCGAAATCGCCGAGCTGCTCGATTATGCGGCTCGCTCCCTGGCCGATTACAAGCGCCCCACCGAAATCCGTCTGAGCCCGGCCCTGCCGATGGGCGCCACCGGTAAAATCCAGAAATCCGCCCTGATCGCGTGACGCGAGCCCGGTTCATCTGACCGGAATTGCGCGCAGGCCGCCTTGTCGGCTACCTGCCGAATTCATCCCGTCTCACGCGTCAATACGACCGATCTTCCCAATCGAGCCGGAGATTTTCCCGAATGTAGGGCACCGGATCGGACAGGACGTAGCCGAGCATGGCAACATCGCGGCGCCCCAGCCGCCAGGGCGTCGGCAACGCCGCCAAAATCGCCTTGATCGAACGCACGGCATCGCCCGGCTTCGGCGCAACCGGCGGTTCGTCAGTCGGGATATTGGCCATCACCGCCAGTCCCAGTGCCGGGAAATTCACCCCGAGCAGCATCGACAGCGGCATTTTGTAAAACACGCGCGGATTGCATTCCAGGAAATGCACCTGCCCCGCCGGATCGAGGCGCATGTCGAAATTCAGGATACCGGAAGCGGAGGTTGCCGCAACGATCCGGGTCAGCGCATCCAGCACCACCGGCAGATCGATGGCGCTATAGGTCGCCCGCCGCAGCCGGTGGCAGATATACCCGATCACCCGCCCGCGATCGGCGAACACGGTCGCGCCGATGTCATCCCCATCGATGAAACGCTGCACCAGCACCGGCTGGTAATCGATCGTGGCGGCGATCGCCTCGGCCTCGGTCGCGACCACACTCACCCCCCGGTTGCCATCGAGCGACAAAGGTTTGATCACGGCGGGGGGCGGAGTTTCGCCCTGCGCAATGCTGGCCAGCAGTTCGGCACGATCTCTAAAAACCCGGGTCGGCGGACATAATATCCCGAGCGTCTGGCACAAAGCGGTGAAGCGCGCCTTGTCGTTCAGCACATCGAACGTCGCGAGGTCGGGCATCGGAAAGCAGTGCGTGCGAAGGTATGGCGCCATCGCGATCAACGAGCGCGTGCTGGGCTGATCGCCCGCGAACACGAAATCGATGTCGTCCCGCACGATCAGCTCGTTCACCACCGCGATCATCGCATCATCGCAGGTGCCATCGAAGGTGTGTGAGGTTTCGGTATAGCGTGCGCAGAACCGCGACCGGCGCAGGCCGTCCGATCCGGTATTTCCCAGCACATGCACCGTAACGCCCGCGGCGGTGAAGCAGCGCAGCGCGCGATAAGGCAGGGTGAACAACCCGCATACCAGCAGGCCCCGCAACGGGCGTGCCTCGATGATTGCGGCTCGCGCCTGCCGCTCGGCCACCGGTGGGGCCGGTGTCGCCGCGGGCGCGACCTCGCGAAACGCAACGTCACTCATTCGCCAGCCTGACCGTAAGCCGCCGCCGGGGGGCCGAGCGGCACGGTAGTGCTTGCTGTACGGGGGAATCGGCGGGCGAGATGCCGGCCAAGCACCGGCGTGGTGGTACCCGCGCCGAACACGAACCGCATCACCGGGCCGAAACTCGGCGCGGCGACCGGCCCGATCATATAGAGCCCCGGTACCGAGGTTTCGAATTTGCGCGACAGCGCCGGTGCCGTGCCACAGGTGCGGATCGCACTCGCCAGCGCCGGGTCCAGCATCGCGATCCGCGCGACATCGGGCCGAAACCCGGTTGCCGCCACCACG
>JAQTXO010000056.1 GCA_028688765.1 Acidiphilium sp.
ACCAGGTGGTCGGTGCGGGTGTCCATCCAGGCCAGGGCGTTGCAGAGCGGCTGGCCGGTGTGGCGGTCCCACAGGAGTGTGGTTTCGCGCTGGTTGGTGATGCCGACCGCGACCAGATCGGACGCGGCGAGGTTGGCGCGGGCGAGGGCGGCGCCGATGACCTCGTTGGTGTTGGCCATGATTTCCAGCGGGTCATGCTCGACCCAGCCGGGTTTGGGGTAGATTTGTTTGTGTTCCTTCTGGGCGACCGAGACGATGTTGCCGCCTTTGTCGAACACGATGAAGCGCGAACTCGTGGTGCCCTGATCGATGGCGCCGACGTAACTGGTCATGTTGATTTCCCCCGTGGGTTTTTATTCAGGACGTAACAACCTTCTTTTTTTGAAAAAAAAGAAGCAAAAAAACCTCCTTTGCCTTGGTCTGCGCTGGTTTCACCTCCCGTGACCCAGTCCAAAAAGTTTTTTGCTTCTTTTTTACAAAAAAGAAGCGCCTTCCCTGACTTTTTTCCGCTGCAGCCGTGCCGCGACCCGTGAGGCCGTCCCTTCCGGCACATGCAGGGCGAGTTTCGAGCGCCGCCAGAGGATGTCTTCGACGTCCCGGACGAATTCGTGGGTCACGAGGTAGTCGATTTCGGCTTCGGTCAGGTCGCCGCCGTAGTTTTCGCCGAGATCCGCCATGATGACGGCGTTGCCGAGGATGCGCGGGGCGCGGGTGCCGTAGGCGCGGGCGAGGCGGTGCAGCATCGGCTCGGGAAGGGCGCTGTAGCGTTTGACCAGCCCGGCGAAAAACGTATCGAAATCGGCGTTGGGCATGTCGCCACCGGGCAGGGGTTTGCTCGCGGTCCAGCTGGTGCCGGTCGGGCGACCCATGGCGGGCAGGAGTTTTTCCAGCGCGTGTTCGGCGAGTTTGCGATAGGTGGTGATTTTGCCGCCGAAGACCGAGAGCAGGGCGGGGCGGTCTGTGCCGCCTTCGACATCGAGCACATAGTCGCGGGTGACGGCGGAGGCGTTGGCGGCGTGGTCGTCATAGAGCGGGCGGACGCCGGAATAGGTGCGCACGACATCGGCCGGGGTCACCGGCGTGCGGAAATAGCGCGAGACGCTTTCGCAGAGATAATCGGTTTCGGCGGGGGTGATTTCGACCTGCGCGGGATCGGCCTCGTAGGGGATATCCGTCGTGCCGATCAGGGTGAAATCGTGTTCGTAGGGGACCGCGAAGACGATGCGCTTGTCGGGGTTCTGGAGGATGAAGGCGAAATCGCCCTCGTAGAGTTTGCGGGTGATGATGTGGCTGCCCTTGATCATCCGCACGGTTTTCTGAGTGTTGCGGCCGAGCCTGGTGCTGAGCACATCGCCGACCCAGGGGCCGGCGGCGTTGACCATGGCGCGGGCGGTGACGGTTTCGCGCGCGCCGGTCGCGCGGTCTTCGAGGTCGGCGGACCAGAGCATCCCCTCGGCGCGGGCGGTGATCAGTTTTGTTCGGGTTCGAACATCGGCGCCGCGTTCGCGCGCATCTATCGCGTTGAGGACGACGAGGCGGCTGTCTTCGACCCAGCAATCGGCGTAGGTGAAGCCTTTGCGGTTTTGCGGTTTGAGGATTGCGGCGGCGGGGTGCGGACCGAACCGGACCGCGCGCGAGGCGGGCAGGCGCCGGCGTTTGGCCAGATGGTCGTACATGAACAGGCCGGCGCGGATCATCCAGGCGGGGCGCTGCTCGGCGGAGTGCGGCAGGACGAATTCGAGCGGCCAGATGATGTGCGGGGCGATGGAGAGCAGGCGTTCGCGCTCCATCAGGGCTTCGCGGACCAGACGGAATTCGTAATATTCGAGATAGCGCAGGCCACCATGGACCAGTTTGGTGCTGGCGGACGAGGTGTGGGAGGCGAGATCGTCCTGCTCCACCAGCAGGACCGACAGGCCGCGCCCGGCGGCGTCGCGCGCGATGCCGGTGCCGTTGATGCCGCCGCCGATGATCAGCAGGTCGACCGGCGCGGTCATGATCCGTGGCCGCGTCCGGAGCGGATCACATATTCGGAATATGACATTGAATTCCTCATTTTCGAACTGTTTCCCGGTGTATTTTGTTGAAATCGCCTTATCAGGCCGGTTTGATGTTCGCAAGCGAAAATTTTAGCTTTCGACGAGATGTGATTTCGCGGGTGCGGGATGGTGCCAGGGTGGTGGCGCGATTGCGGTCCCGGTTGCCAAGTGCGTGGGGGCGCGGCATTTCTCGTTGCCCGATCCATCACCGCCGCGAATCCGCGCAGGAGTTCAGACTGTCAGACCGTGTCACGACCACCAGCCGCCTGTCCGAGATCGTCGCGCTGGTCGCTTCGCGCGGGTTTCAGACCATCGATGCGCTCGCCCAGCATTTCGACGTGACGGTGCAGACGATCCGGCGCGATCTCAATGCGCTTGCCGCCGAGGGGCGGATCAGCCGTTATCGGGGTGGGGCGGGGCTGCCGTCGAGCATCGAGAACATGGAATATGCGCGCCGGAAGGTGGTGCATCTGGCAGCGAAGCAGCGGATTGCGGCGCTGGTGGCGGCGGATGTGCCGGAGCGTGCGTCCCTGTTCATCAATATCGGTTCGACCACGGAGCAGGTTGCGCGGGCGCTGCTCGATCATCAGCATTTGCGGGTGATCACCAATAATCTGAACGTCGCGCGGATTTTGAGCGAGAATACCGATTTCCGCATCGTGATTACCGGCGGGATGGTGCGCAACGGCGATGGCGGCATTACCGGGCAGGCGACGCGGGATATGCTGGATCAGTTCCGCGCGGATATCGGGATTATCGGGATTTCGGGGATCGATGCCGATGGGGATCTGTATGATTACGACATGGACGAGGTGATCTGTTCGCAGGCGATCATCCGGAATGCGCGGCGGGTGTTTCTGGTGACGGATCATACCAAATTCGGGCGGCCGGCGCTGATGCGGGTGGGCACGATGGCGCAGGTGTCCGCCCTGTATACCGATATGCCGCCGCCGCCGGCGATGACGGCGTTGCTCGCGGCGCTGGGGGTGGCGCTGCATGTGGCGCCGCTGGAGATGCCGCCCGGACCTGCGGCGTCGTGAGCTGGCAGGATGTGGTGCTGGTGCTCGCGTCCTTCGCGGCGGGGGCGCAGAACGCGCTGGCGGGCGGTGGTTCGTTTCTGACGTTTCCGGCCTTGCTGTTTGCCGGGCTCGATCCGCGCGCGGCCAATATCACCTCGACCATTGCGCTGTTTCCCGGGCAGGTGACCACCGGGCTGGCCGGGCGCAGCCTCGTGACCGGGGCGGCGGGGCTGGGCTTTGCGACGTTGTTCGGGCTCAGCCTGGTTGGCGGGGCGCTCGGTGCGGTGCTGCTGCTGGTGACGCCGCCGGGCGTGTTCGCGCGGATGGTGCCGTTTCTGGTGTTGTTCGCGACCGTGGTGTTTGCCTGGGGCAGTTTCGGTCGCCGCCCGGCGGGTGATGCGGGGGCGCGGCTCGGCGTGCGGGGGGCGATGCTCGCGCAGTTCATGATTGCGATTTATGGCGGGTATTTCGGCGGCGGGATCGGGATATTGATGCTGGCGGCGCTGACGGCGGCGGGGGTCGCGGTGCGGGCGGCCGGGGCGACCAAGAATGTGCTGGCCGGGGTGATGAATGCGGCGGCGGTGGTGGTGTTTCTGTTCCGCGCGCATGTCGCCTGGGGGCTGGTTGCCTATGTCGCGATCGCGGCGATCGCCGGCGGGCAGCTCGGGGTGCTGCTGCTGCGGCGGATCAACGAAACCGTGCTGCGGGTCGGGGTGGTTCTGATCGGGATCGGGCTGACGATTGGCTTGTTCATCGACATGCACTGACCCATAATCCCCCCATGAGCGACATGGCGGGATCTCGTCTGGACGGAATGGTTGCGCTGGTGACCGGTGCGGGGCGCGGCCTGGGGGCGGCGACCGCGCTGGCGCTGGCGGGGCGGGGCGCGCATGTGGTGATCGCCTCGCGCGACGATGCGGGGTTGACCGCGACGGATGATGCGATCCGCGCTGCTTGCGGTGAGGCGACGCTGCTGCCGGCGGATCTGACCCGCGCCGATGTCGCGGATCAGACCGGGCCGAGCCTGTATGACCGTTTCGGGCGGCTGGATATTCTGGTTCATGCCGCGATGCATCGGGCAGCGCCGGGCGCGGCGACCGGGATCGATCAGGGGGATTGGGACCGGACCTGGGGCCTCAATGTCAATGCGACGTGGCGGCTGATCCGCTCGACCGAATTTTTGTTGCGGACGGCGCCTTATGGCCGCGCGGTGGTTCTGGTCGATGAAGGGGCGGTCATTCCGCGCGCCTATGCGGCGCTCGGTTCGGCGAGCATGGCGGCGCGGCGGAATCTGGTTCTGGCCTGGGCCGAGGAGCATCGGCGGAGCCGGTTGCGGATCAATCTGTTCGATACCGGCGGGGCGGATGCGGGCACGGGTGACAAGGCCCGGTTGCTGACCGGGCTTTGTCTGCCGAGCGAAATGCGGCATGGCGCGCTGGTGGGGTGATCCCCTTCGGGCTCGCTCAGGATGTCGAGAGGATCGCGGGGGCGAGGGCGACGGTCTTGGCGGCGGGGTGGGATGGATTGCGGAACCGCATCGCGCTTTCCGGACCCAGCGCGCCGTAGAGTTCGAGACGCGACGCGCAGGTGACCGCGACGACCACCCGGGCTTCCGGGAAGGTCAGGAACTGGCGGGCTTCCCCTTCCAGGGTGAGCTGGTCGCGCAGCAAGCCCCATTCCAGACGGTCGGTATCCTCGATGAACATGGCGAGAATGCCGGGTTTCGTGCCGGTCAGGCGGGTGGGGGCGACGGCGGAGAGGCGTTTGCGCATGGCGACGGCGACTTCGTTTTCGCTGCCGGCGCGGGCGGCGAGAACCAGCACGCCCTTGCCGCTGCCGGTGACCGCGAGATTGGCCTCGGGGCCGAATTCGTGGCGCAGCTTGGTCATCAGGCCGTTTTCGTTGGCCTGGGCGGCGGCGAGCATCAGCGGATCGAGCCGCAGCACGGCGGCTTCGTCGTGATCCGACCGCTTGGCACCGGCCAGCATGGTGTTGATCCGTTCGTGGAGCGCCGCCAGGGTGGCCGTGCCGTCCTTCGCGTCGCGCAGGCCTTGCGGCAGGGTCATTTTCAGCAGGTAGCGGCCGGGATGGGCGGAGAGCCAGGTTTGCAGGTCCGGATCGATCCGGTCGACCAGCCGCATCCAGGCGGCGCGATGGACGAGGCGGCCTTCCTCGGCGGAGAGCGTGTCGCAGGCGATTTCGGCGAATTCGCCATCGCGCGCAATCAGGAGATCGTAGGGGGTGCCGAGGTCGAAGCCGGTATAATCGACGATGAAACCGAGATTTTCGTGCAGGCACCCGGTGCGGTGAATGTGCAGCAGGGGGACCAGGGTATTGTCACCGGTCAGGCATTCGGCGAGCCGCTCGCGCAGGCGGGCTTTGCCGGCATCGCTCAGACGCGCGTCGAGCGCGACCAGCCCGGCCACGCGGTCCACCAGGATCGCTTCGGTGGGGGTGAGTTCGGCACCCGTGCGGCATTTTTCGGCGGCGAATTCGGCTGCGTGCTTGATCGCGACGAGTTTGCCGTAACGCGCGGTGGCGGCGACGTTGGCGCGGAGAGCGGAGATGCGCGCGGACCACGATTTTCGGCCGACCATCGCGATGAGCGCCTTGATATCCCGGCAACGCTGTGCCGCGGATCGTGGGGCGGGGGAACGCGGGACCGATATCTCGGTGGCCTTGGTGCGCAACATGTCCATGATACGCGGATTGTAGCGGATTGATTGCGGCAGCGATATCACAAAGTTGTGATATTAGTCGGCAGCGGGAGCGAAGCGGGGGTGAAACTGCCGCATTGGGCGCGGTGGCGGAGGAAATGGTCGGCCAGCACGCAGGCCATCATGGCTTCGCCGACCGGCACGGCGCGGATGCCGACGCAGGGGTCGTGGCGGCCTTTGGTCTGGATCGGGGTTTCGTGGCCTTCGGAATCGACGCCGGCGACTTCGGTGAGGATCGAGCTGGTCGGCTTGACCGCGAAGCGCACGATGATCGGTTGGCCCGTTGAAATGCCGCCGAGGATGCCGCCGGCATGGTTGGCGAGGAAGGCGACGCTGCCATCCGGGTTCATTCGCATTTCATCGGCGTTCTGTTCGCCGCGCAGGGTGGCGGCGGCAAAGCCGTCGCCGATTTCGACGGCTTTGACGGCGTTGATCCCCATCATGGCGCTGGCGAGGTCGGCATCGAGCTTGGCGTAGATCGGGGCGCCGAGGCCGGGTGGGGCACCGGTTGCCTGGATTTCGACGACGGCGCCGATCGAGGAGCCGGCTTTGCGGATGGCATCGAGTTCGGTGGCCCATTCGGCTGCGGCGACCGGATCGGGGCAGAAGAAATCGTTGCGCGGGATTTCATCCCAGTCGAACCGGGAGCGGTCGATGCGGTGGGCGCCGATTTGCACCAGGGCACCGCGGATCACGAGCGTGGCGGGGAGAATTTTGCGGGCGATGGCACCGGCGGCGACGCGCATGGCGGTTTCGCGCGCCGAGGAGCGGCCACCGCCCCGGGGGTCGCGGATGCCGTATTTCCAGTGATAGGCGATGTCGGCGTGGCCGGGGCGGAACCGGTCGGCGATGTTGGCATAGTCGCGGGAGCGCTGGTCGGTGTTTTCGATGATCAGGGCGATCGGTGTGCCGGTGGTCATGCCGTCATGGACGCCGGAGACGATTTGGACCGCGTCCGGTTCCCGGCGCTGGGTGGTGAAGCGGGACTGGCCGGGGCGGCGCTGGTCGAGGAAGGGCTGGATGTCGGCTTCGGTAAGGGGAATCCGGGGTGGGGTGCCATCGATCACGCAGCCGATCGCGGGGCCGTGGCTCTCGCCCCAGGTGGTGACACGGAACAGGTGGCCGAAGCTGTTATGCGACATGAAGGCTGCTTACACCCGGAGGCGCGCCATCGACAAAGCGGGGGTCACGCTTCGTCCTGGGCGAAACGCTGGATCCGGGCGGCCATGGCGGCGACACCGTTGCCGCGGTTGCCGGACAGGGCGCCGATCAGGCCCCAGTCCTGGAGGAATTTTGCCGGGGTGGTGCGGATTTCGGCGGCGGGGCGGCCCGAATAGACCGCCAGCAGCAGGGCGACCAGGCCCGCGACGATCGGTGCGTCCGACGCGCCGGCGAAGAACAGGCGGTCGTCCCGGCGGGCGGGTTCGAGCCAGACGCGGCTCTGGCAGCCGGGGACCAGACGGTCTTCGGTTTTCAGGGCGTCCGGGAAGGGGGGGAGGGCCTGACCGCGTTCGATGATGAACTGGTAGCGGTCCATCCAGTCATCGAACAGGAATAATTCGTCGTGCAGGTGCGCGATCGCTTCGGCGGCGGTGGGCTGGTCGGGCTGGACGAAGGGAGCGTCGGTCATCCGGCGCGGACCAGACGGTGTTGCTTGCGGCCGGCGGAGAGTTTCGCGGCACCATCGATCAGGTCGGCGAGCGAGACGGTTTGGGCTTCGTCGGTGATCGGGGTGTCGTTGAGGCGGGCACCGCCGCCGCGGATCAGACGGCGGGCTTCGCCGTTGCTGGTGGCGAGACCGGTGCGGACGAACAGCGCGATGGCGGGGACGCCGGCACCGAGCTCGGCGCGGGGGATGTCGATGCCCGGCAGGTCCTCGGCGGCTTCGCCGGATTCGAAGGTGCGGCGGGCGGTTTCGGCGGCGGCTTCGGCGGCTTCGGCACCGTGGCAGAGGGTGGTGGCTGCGGTGGCGAGGATTTTTTTGGCCTCGTTGATTTCGGCACCGCCGAGGGCCTCCAGGCGCGCGATTTCGTCGAGCGGCAGATCGGTGAACAGGCGCAGGAAGCGGCCGACATCGGCATCCTCGGTGTTGCGCCAGAACTGCCAGTAGTCGAACGGCGAGCGTTTTGCGGCGGAGAGCCAGACCGCGCCGGCGGCGGTTTTGCCCATTTTGACGCCGGAGGCGGTGGCGAGGAGCGGGGCGGTGAGGCCGAAGACCTGTTTGGTCTCGGTCCGGCGGACCAGATCGATCCCCTGGACGATGTTGCCCCACTGGTCCGATCCGCCCATTTGCAGCGTGACACCGTAGCGGCGGTTGAGTTCGCGGAAGTCGAACGCCTGAAGGATGGAGTAGTTGAATTCGAGGAAGGTGAGGCCTTGTTCGCGTTCGAGACGGTTGCGCACCGAATCGAAGGACAGCATGCGGTTGACGCTGAAATGGACGCCGACTTCACGCAAAAGATCGATGTAGCTGAGCTTGTCGAGCCACTCGGCATTGTTGACCAGAATGGCGTCGTTGCCGGTGTGACCGAAGCTGAGAAATGTTTCGAGACTCTTTCGGATGCCAGCGAGGTTGATGGCGATTTGCTCGTCGGTGAGGAGCTGGCGGGCTTCTTCGCGGAACGAGGGGTCACCGATGCGGGTGGTGCCGCCGCCGAGCACGGCGACCGGTTTGTGACCGTATTTCTGAAGCAGGCGCAGCATCATGATCTGGGTCATGTGACCGACGTGCAGACTGTCTGCCGTGCAGTCGAACCCGACATAGCCGGCGACCGGGGCTGCGCGCATGGCGTCGCGAAGGCCATCCATATCGGTGCACTGGAAAATGAAGCCGCGCGCTTCGGCTTCGCGCAGGAAATCGCTGGGGTCACTCATGATGGAAATCCGCCGGTTTCAGACAGAGGCGGGGTAGCACGCGGGGGCGGTGGTGCCAATTCCGTCGAGCCGGTGGTAGGCGCGGATGGCACCGAGGAGGAGAATCAGGGGCGTGAGTTCCATGTGGAGGCTGGTGGCTATGATCGGACACAAAGCGGGCCACATCCAGATGAGAACGTCGGCGGTTTGAAGTTTCCGGCGCTCCCAGGCGAGCCATGCGACCATCAGTACGAGCCCGCATAAATCCACCGTGTAGCAATACGGGGTGACGAGGAGAGTCAGCGCGCAGGTCAACGCCATCAACGCTCGTCGATCAGCACTTTCCCGTCGCCACGCGATCCAGCACCAGACGCTTGCCCCAACCCCACTCGACACCTGAGTTGCCAGAGCTACCGACACGGTTGCTCCAAGACTACGCATCATCCAGAAGACTGAAGCACCGTTATCTTCATACTGGTTGGGAAATGGGGCCACGAGTATTTTATGGGCGGAGGCGGTTCCTTCGAGAAAATATGCCGGCCAGATATGATAACCACAAATGATTGTTGCCAGGATACAGAGAAAACCCACGATGATCGCGCTTCCGACGATGAGGCGATAACTTCCGCGCGCTAGAAGAATGATCGGTGCCAGAAGGCCGGCTTGGGGTTTTATAATCAAGGACCCGAAACATACCGCGGCACGTCTCGGAAGACGATCGATTGAATCGAGGCCAAGAATGAATACGGCGCCGGTCAATAAACCTAACTGCCCGGCGAGTAGATTGAATATCGATGCCACGCTGGCGAGACCCAACAGGATCACAGGCCAAGGCATCCCGGTGCGTCGCAGCAGGACGATGCTGATGCCGGTCAAAGTTACGGTCCAGACGAGATACCCAGAAAGAATACCAAAGGGAGCGAGGAGCAGTGGCGGCAATAGTCCCGGTGGCAGATAGGGGCACTGGAAATAGCCAGGCACGGAATTGCCGAAATATGCATTCTGGAACTTCGAAAAGAGTGCCGGGTTATAAATTTCAGATGCATGGCCAGCCCGGATCAAGTGTGCAACAGGCCAGAACAGCATGAGGTCGTTTCCGAGTTCCTTGTGCCTCGCAACCGAGTCTGGGCCGAGCGACCCGATCACGGCAATCGTAACATTGGCACCGAAAGCTTTTAGATACGCGAACCAGAGCGGTATCATCGCGGTGCCGAGCAGCCAAGGATAAGCTTTCGTCAGCGGAATATCGCGACGTGCCAGATTCAGAATCCTGTCCACATTGGCTCCTCGCCAGATTGCGCCGAAATGGTTACAGATTTCCCCCGAAAAAGAGGGGTCCGAAAGGCTGTTAGAGGGATATGATTGCGATCGGGTTAATGAGCGGGACGTCGCTGGATGGGGTGGATGCGGCGGTGATCGAGACCGATGGGGAGGTGGTCGGGCGGAGCGGGAAGACCGCGACGCTGGTGTTCGAGGATGGGTTGCGGATACGGTTGCGGCGCTTGCTGGATGCGGCGCCGGGATTGGCTCCGGATGATCCGGAGGTGCTTGCGGTGGCGCGGTTGATTGCGGATCGGCATGCCGAGGCGGTGGCGATGCTCGCGAGCCGGGCGGATATCATCGGGTTTCACGGACAGACGATTCTGCATGATCCGGCGGCGGGGCGGACCTGGCAGATCGGGGGTGCCGGGTTGCTGGCGCACAAGACGCTGCTGCCGGTCGCGTTCGATTTTCGCAGTGCCGATGTGGCGGCGGGGGGCGAGGGTGCGCCGCTCGCGCCGTTATTTCATGCGGCGATGGCGGCGGGGATCGCCAAGCCGCTGCTGATCGTGAATATCGGGGGGGTGGCGAACATCACCTATCTCGGGGCGGATGAGGCGATTTTGGCGTGCGATACCGGGCCGGGCAACGGGCCGCTCGATGACTGGGTGCGGCGGCATACCGGGGCCGCGTTCGATCGCGACGGCGAACTCGCAGCATCGGG
>JAQTXO010000543.1 GCA_028688765.1 Acidiphilium sp.
CTACCCCTGGATCACTGATGGAGGCGAAGGCCAAGAGGCTTTTAATTTTTTGCCCGACAGCAAGAATCGATATTATGGATACGTGCCACCTCAGGGCGCATACGCGGGATCGCCACACGACAGGAAAAACGAACCATGGACGGTGGTGTTTCTCGCCAGAAATGGCAAGCAGACGGGTCTGTACATCGTTGGGTGGTATGAAGATGCGCGGCTGGTAGGAAAAAAAGCCGACGGTTCACAATACACCCGACCAGAGTATGATGACGGAACAGGTTTTCGTCTTGACACTAAAGGGGTTAAATTCAGCTATTCAATTTATTCGGATAAGGCATTTTTAGTGCTGCCTGAATATCGATCTGACCCTCTCTCACATCCCAGTATCAAACAAGCTAGCTATTCTTATGTACTTCGTCCCGATGAAAAACAACCTTCAACAGAAGCTAAGCGCACGATCTTCAAAGAGATCAACAGGCGTTTAACGGCTCTTAGAGCAAATGTTATTTCTCAACCGGATCGTAGGAATGTAATTTCGGACATTGAGGAGAATGAGACCGATCCACTGATCAATTTTGGCACTGCGGAACAGCGCAAGGCCGTTGAGATGGCCGCCGAGGACGCGGTTACAACGTATTTGCAGGAGCAGGGCTATGTCGTTACTCGGCGGTCAGACGAGAAGATTGGCTATGATTTGCATGCTAAACACAAGAGGCATCGAGACGAATTATATGTAGAGGTCAAAGGCACTTCAGGTGCCGTCCCTCGCTTTTTCATCACCCCCAACGAACGGGCGTTTATGACGACAAACGAATGGCGCTTTGCACTTGTCACCGGTGCAATTCATAAACCATCGATCGAATTTTTAAACCGCACAGAATTTGAGAAACGTTTTGATCTGCTGCCCGGAGTTTGGATCGGTAAGCTAAAAGCCGGTCAATGAGCACACGTAGGGTGGGGTGCACTTGAGCACCCCACCACGTCGCCGCCCCAACCTTTCGGCCTGATACGCCCACGCCCACCTGTCTTGCCAAAACTGCCCGCACGGCAAAAACCGTAGGGCGGAAAAGCGAAGCGCAATCCGCCGCTATCGTGCGCCACCTACCCCATCGCCTATCTCTCCGTCCTGAACCGCAAACTGGAAGACGCCAAACCCCGGTTCAGCGACCTCGTTAGCCCTGCCCGCAGCGAAGGCCCGCAACCCGTCCCCGAGCGCGGTCAGAACAGCGACATGGCAATAAGCATCGAAGACCTCGAACGCCTCACCCCGCCCAACCACCCAATGCCCCTGATCCCCTTCCTCGAAAGCCTCCATCTCGTAGGCCTCGATCCGTAGCGCGACCCCGACTGCGGGCGCGACCCCACCCTCTGATCGGCTGATTGCCCGATACCAAACTCATCGCCGCCCTCATCATCCCCGAAGCCCCGCCCACCCTGCCAAACCCGCCCGCCCCTGCTATGCCGCCCCCCTCGACAATCGAACCCATCGAGCGAACCCATCGAGCGAACCCATCGAGGCAGACCATGGCCGGACATTCCCAGTTCAAGAACATCATGCACCGCAAAGGCGCGCAGGACATCCGCCGCGCCCGGCAATTCGCCAAACTCATCCGCGAAATCACCGTCTCCGCCAAACAAGGCCTGCCGGACCCCGCCGCCAACCCCCGCCTCCGCGCCGCCTGCGCCGCCGCCCGCCAATCCAACATGCCCCGCGACACCATCGAACGCGCCATCAAAAAAGCCGCCGGACAAAACGGCTCGGATGACTACGTCGAAGTCCGCTACGAAGGCTACGGACCCGCCGGAATCGCCATCATCGTCGAAGCCCTCACCGATAACCGCAACCGAACCGCCTCCGATATCCGCACCGCCTTCTCCAAACACGGCGGAACCCTCGGCGAATCCAACTCCGTCTCCTTCATGTTCGACCGCATCGGCCTCATCCGCTACCCCGCCACCGCCGCCAGCGCCGACGCCATGCTCGAAGCCGCCATCGAAGCCGGCGCCGACGACGCCCAATCCACCACCGACCACCACGAAATCACCTGCGCCGTCGAATCCTTCTTCGCCGTCCGCGATACCCTCGAATCCCACTTCGGCGAACCCGAAACCGCCAAACTCGACTGGCGCCCCACCACCACAACAACCCTCGACGAAGACGCCGCCCGCGCCGTCCTCAAACTCATCGACGCCCTCGAAGACAGCGACGACGTCCAAAACACCTACGCCAACTTCGAAATCCCCGACACCATCATGCAATCCCTCGACTCCTGACCCCGCTGCGCGCCCAGCGAAGCAATCCATCCCGCAAAAGATAAGGCAAAAAGAGTTCTTTTTTGCAAAAAAGAACCAAAAAACTCTTTTGAATCTGGGCCAGTGCCCTCTCAAACGCCCGTAGCCCAGCTAACAAAAGTTTTTTGCTACTTTTTTTCAAAAAAGTAGCCCTCCCTCGCTTACCCTCCGCTTTCTCACCCCCCGCCCCCTATGCTTATAGTCCCATGTGACCCAAGCATCTCCCCCTCGTGAAGCCTTGGCCGAAAACTTCAAAGTCATATTTGAAGACTTCCGTCATGCCTACGAGACGGACGCCGATCACCATCATCCCGCCATCGTGAAGTTCATGGAACTTCTGTTCCTCCTGCTCGACAGCATCGCCGCCAGCCTCGCCAAAG
>JAQTXO010000544.1 GCA_028688765.1 Acidiphilium sp.
CTTTTTTGAAAAAAAGAAGCAAAAAACTTTTGTTGGTTTGGGCCTCGGGCGGTTTCGTCGGCGCGGTCCCGGCGAATCAGAGTTTTTTTGTTTCTTTTTTTGCAAAAAAAGAAGTAATTCCGTCCTTGATTTAGGTCTTTCGGCTTGACCCCCGCGGGCCGCTTGCAAGCCGCGATCGAATTGCTGGGCGCGATCGAGGCCGATCGTCGTCCTGCCGATGCGGTTGCCAATGAATTCCTGCGTACCCGGCGGTTCATCGGCGGTGGCGACCGGCGTGATATCGGCGAGACGGTCTGGGGCGTGCTGCGCGCCCGCCGCCGGCTCGGCTGGTGGATCGAGCGGGTCGGGGCGACGCCGACGCCGCGTCTGATGGTGCTGGCATTGATGGTGCTCAACGGGATCACCGTGCATCGTGCCGCCGCCGAATTCGGCGGTTCGCGCTTCGCCCCAGCCGCGCTGGAGGATGAGGAGCGGCGGGTGCTCGAACAACTCGACAAGCACACGCTCGATCATCCGAACATGGGCGAGGGGGTGCGGCTGGAAATGCCGGATTTCGTGGTCCCGCTGCTGCGCGCGCGATTCGGCGACCGGCTGGAGGCGGAATCAGCCGCGCTGATGCAGCCGGCCCCGCTCGATCTGCGGGTCAATCTGCTGAAGACCACCCGTGAGGAGGCGACAGGCCTGCTCGCCAAGGCGAAGCTGAAGGCCGAGCCGACCCGACTCAGCCCCTGGGGTCTGCGGCTCGCCCCGCGCCAGAGCGTGACGACGAGCCAGCCGTTCCGTGACGGGCTGGTCGAAATTCAGGACGAAGGCAGCCAGCTCGTCGGACTTCTGGCCCAGTCCCAATCCGGCATGCGGGTGGCGGATTTCTGCGCCGGTGCCGGGGGCAAAACCCTGGCGCTCGCGATGACGATGGAAAACAAGGGCCATATCGTCGCCTGCGACGTGTCGCCCGCGCGGCTCGATGGCGCGATCAAGCGCCTCCGCCGCGCCGGGGTGCATAATGCCGAGCGCCATCTGCTCGAACCCGGTGATAAATGGACCAAGCGGCAGGGCGGTAAATTCGATGTCGTGCTGGTCGATGCGCCATGCACCGGCACCGGCACCTGGCGGCGCAACCCGGATGCGCGGCTGCGGCTGAAAGAATCCGATCTGGCCGAGCTGGTGGTCAAGCAGGCCGCCATCCTCGATGAGGCGCAGCGTCTGGTCAAACCCGGCGGCGCGCTCATTTATGCGACATGCTCGTTGCTGGACGCCGAAAATCAGGGTCAGGTCGCGGGTTTTCTCGCCCGCCACCCCTCGTTCCGGATTGCCCCGGTCGGCGCGGCGTTCCCGGCCTATCTGCAGGGCGATTACCTGCTCCTGTCCCCGGCGCGCGATGGTACGGACGGATTTTTCGCCTGCCGGATGGAGCGCGCTGCGTGAGGGCATCGGCATGATCGCGGTGCGCCGGGCGCGACCCACCGATGCCGCCGGAATCGGCCTCGTTCATGTCGCGAGCTGGCGCAGCACCTATGCCGGGGTATTGCCCGAACCGGTGCTGACCGGGCTCTCGGCACCGCGACAGGCCGGATATTACGACCGGGTGATCCGGGGCGGCGGGGTGGTTCATGTCGCGGTCGCCTCAGGCAGTGATGCGGTGCCGGAGGGCGAGGCCAGCGTGGTCGGCTTCGTTACCGCCCGGCGACAGCGCGGCCGCGCCACCGAGGGCGAGATTGAAACCCTCTACGTGCTCGACGATTTCCGCGAACGTGGTCTCGGCCGTCACCTGCTCCGCACCGCCGCCGCCCATCTCGCGGCACGCGGCTGCACCTCGCTGCTGGTGTGGGTGCTGTCGGATAATCCAGCACGCTGGTTTTATGCCCGGATGGGGGCGCGCCATGCCGAGGATGGCACTGTGGGCGTCGGCGGTATCGCGGTGCCGCAGGCGGCGTATCGCTGGACCAGTATCGAACCCCTGCTCGATTGATCCGGCTTCGGTTTGACCCGACCGCAACCCGACCCTAAACCCGGCGCATGACCGAGCCCGACATCAAGACCCCGACCAGCTGGCCCTTCCGCGAGGCGGAACGGGTCGCGCAGCGCCTCGCCCGCACCGGCAAAACCAGCGCCCTGTTCGAAACCGGCTATGGCCCGTCCGGCCTGCCGCATATCGGCACCTTCATGGAAGTGGCGCGCACCTCCTGGATCAGGCTCGCCTTCACCAAACTCACCGGCGTGCCATCCCGGCTCCTCGCCTTTTCCGACGATATGGACGCGCTGCGAAAAGTGCCGGGCAACGTCCCGCAGCAGGAGATGCTCGCGTCGTATATCGGCCAGCCGCTCACCCGCGTGCCCGATCCGTTCGGCACCCATGCCAGTTTCGGTGCCCATAACAACGCCCGGCTGCGCGCCTTTCTCGACAGTTTCGGCTTCGACTACGAATTCGCCTCCTCGACCGACTACTACACGTCGGGCCGCTTTAACGATGTGCTCCGTGAGGTTGCCGCCCGGCACGATATCATCCGCGACATCATCCGCCCCACCCTCGGGCCGGAACGCCGCGCGACCTATTCGCCCTTCCTGCCGCTGCACCCGCGCACCGGCGTGGTCATGCAGGTCGCGATCGATGAGGTCGATGTCGAGGCAGGCAGCGTCACCTGGCGCGATCCCGAAACCGGCAC
>JAQTXO010000545.1 GCA_028688765.1 Acidiphilium sp.
CGCCGGCGGTTCATTGGTCGCCACCAGCAACGTCCCGAGCGGCCCGACCACATAATCCCCCGGCAGGACATAGGCCTGATCGAGCACCAGCTGCCGATACGGCACCCCGAACGGTGCCGGCCCCCGCGCGGAGCCCGAAACCGGCACCGAGAGCACGGCCAGGCGCACCGTCCGGTTCACCGCCACCACCGGACACGCCCCGTCACGCGGCCGGAACGCATCGCAGATCACCCCCGCCTTGCGCGCCGCCATGCCGCCGCCATAGGCGATCCGGTCCGCCAGCCTCACACCGTCCATGAAAATCCTCAAACGATCAGGGTAATGCCGGTCGATTCCAGCGCGCCGCCCGGCGGAATCCCGATGAAGCCGCACAACCGTCGCCGCCAGCCATCGAACAACGCATCCCGGTCACGCACTTCCTGCCGGTTATGCTGCCAGCTCGCCGCCGCATCGGTATCGAGGTTGCCGCTCGCAAGCGGCACCGCCGCTTCGAGCGCATTGAGCGTCGCGAGGTAATTGACCACCACGGTCACCTCCGACGGCGCGAAATTGTTCATCCGGTATTCGAGCGTCCCGTAAGCCTGGAAAAACCGCCAGGATTCGAATCCGGCCGCCCCCGCGCCATACGCCGGATACCCGCAGAACCGCCGCACATCGACCTTCTGCGCCTCGGTCAGAACCCCCGGCGCACTGTCATAGACGCCCGACATCTCAATACACCGAGCCATCACCACGGGTGAAGAAAACCGACCCGCTGCCCGATGCCAGGATCGCGCTGGCATAGGTCGCGAGCCGCCCGGCATCCACCAGCATCAGCCCGCCCGGCGGCACCGGCAGGTCGCTCCCCGCCGAAGCCGCCACGCCCGCCATTCCGAACCGCACGAACGCGATCCCGCTCGCCGCATTGAACACGAGAACACTCGATCCGCCCCCCACCAGGGCGACCGCAGCCGCGCTGGTGGATGCCGCAACCGATGCCGTCCCGGCAGGCCGGAACGGTAACGATGCCCCGATTGACATGCTCAGTTACCCCTCAACCGATATGCTCGATCATGACGGCGCGTTTGAAATTCGAGTTGGGCGCGGTCGGAACCGTCGTCGGCGTCGTGGTGGTGTCGGACGGGGCACAGAACCCGCCAATCCAGTACCATGACTGCGCAATGTTCTGCTGCAACCGGTCGATCGGCTCGCGCGTAACCATCGCGACATTGTCGATGATACTGACCAGTGCATCTTTCGGCGCCACATCCTCCGCCCCGATCCCCGCGAAATCGGCCTCGATCAAGGCGCCCTTGCCACAAATGATCGGACGCCGCACCGCAAGCCCGTTCGTGATCCCGGCGGTCTGGACGTAAGCCTCGGTGGTGGTGATGAACCGCAGACCGAGAAAATCATTGACCATGCCTTGGCGGAAAACCGGATTGGTCGAGGTCGCACCCTGAAAGAGTTGCCGGAAATCGGGATCGGAAAACAACTGGCGCGCCGAGACCGGATCAAGGTAGCAATTATACGCACCATCGACTTCCGGCACCGCATTCATCCGCAGGGTGGCCACCGCGTCGAGCAGCACCGACATCGACAAGGTATCCCCCGCCTGCAACATCGCCGTCGTCGCACGCCCCGAAGGTCTCACGATGGCGCTCGCCGTACCGGCAACCACCGGATTGCCGGCCGCAGCGTCAGTAACACTGACATCAGTGGCAAACGTCAGCTGGCCGGAAATGCCGTTCGGCGCGGTCGACTGGTCGCTGAGGGCGGGCGTCACCGAAATCAGGCTGTACGGATTCGAACCAACGATCACGGTCAGGGGGTTGATGGCGGAAACCGCCGTCTGCACGCCGTTGACGTACACGGTGGTGAACCCCCGGATATCATCGACGGCAATGGTCGGCCCTGCACTCGCCAGCGTCGTCAGAACCCGGGTATTCCCACCGAAATACGGCGCAAACAACGCATTCCGCGCCAGTTCGTCCAGGCTCCGCGCCGCCTGCTCGCCATTGGTCGAGGCGTTCTGCAGAAACTGCGAGGCAATCCCCACCCGGCTCGTCACCATGTTGAGATCCTGCGTCGCCGCATAGAAATTCAGCGTCACGGTATACTGCTCGACCCCCCAGCCCTGCGGGGTCAGTCCATTGTCGAGATTGGTGTTGGTGCTCGCCGCCATCGGCGTCGTCACCGACGGCATCAGCCCGGCCCGCGTCTTGGTCAGCGTCTCACCGATGCCGACCGAGAAACTCTCCCGATCCGCCACCATCCGATATCCCAGCCGCGACCGCAGCGCCTGCTCGAACTCGCGCTCCAGAAACCCCTGCTGAATGATCGGCTGCAGCGAAGCCGGAAAATTCGAAATACCCATGTTTGATCCCCTTGCGAACAACGCAAAAAAACCGCGCATCCCGGAGGATCGCGGCTGGTGAAGACAGAAGCTCTTTCTTGTGAAAAAGAACCGGAAAATTTTATTCATCTGGTCTGTAATGTTGAACCATCAGACCAGATCGACACGTCAGGTAACGGTTACCCGCCGGATCGCCGCAGCATCTCGGCCCTGGCTGCCCGCCAGTCGGCTTCGCTCAGGTCCCGCGCATGGCGTGCCCGCGCCGGCTCGGCCCGCGGCACCGCTGCGGTCGAGGACGATGACCCTCCGCCGAACAACCACGGCTTG
>JAQTXO010000546.1 GCA_028688765.1 Acidiphilium sp.
CCGATGAAGCTGGCCCGATGAGGCTGGTACGCCGCGGGCGGGATCTGCGGGTCGATTTTTTCCGCGGTATCGCGTTGTTCTGCATTTTTCTCGATCACATTCCGCATGATACGCTGGCGCGGTTTACCGTGCGCAATCTGGCGCTGAACGATGCGACCGAGATTTTCATTCTGCTGGCGGGGTATGCGGCGGCGCTGGTGTATGGGCGCAAGCTGGACCGGGCGGGGCCGGTCCATGCCGCTGCGGATATGTGGAAGCGCACATGGACGCTGTATATTGCGCATATATTCCTGTTCGTGGTGTTCGGTGCGGAGGTGATTGCGGCTTCGCATTGGTTCGACCGGCCGGATTACATCGGCAATATCGGGTTCGATCATTTGCGGCAGGCACCGCTGGTGGCGTTGGTGCAGGTGGTGCCGATGCTGTACCAGCCCTCGTTTCTGAACGTGCTGCCATTGTATGTGGTGATCATGGGCGGGGTGGCGCCGTTTCTCAGTCTGTTGCGCCGGCCCTGGGTGCTGCTGGGGCTGAGTTTTGCGTTGTATGCGGCGGCGCGGCGGTTCGGGTGGAATTTGCCGACCTATGGCGGGCATGGCTGGTTCTTCAACCCGCTGACATGGCAGTTGCTGTTCGTGCTCGGCATGTTGTTCTCGCGGTACGGCCGCCCGGCGCTGCCGTTGATCGCGACCGACATCGTGGCGGTGGTGCTGCTGGTGGTGGGATTTCTGATCCTGTTGACGACCTGGCTGGAACCCTCGCTCGCGCGCCATGTGCCGCCGCTGATCGCGCCGTTTATCCGGGGCATCGACAAGTCGGGGCTGCATCCCTACCGGCTGGCCTCGATCCTTGCGCTGGCGTGGCTTGCCTCGCGCTATGTGCCGGCGGGGGCGGCGTTCATCGAATCGCGGATCGGCTCGATTTTCGTGCTGATCGGGCAGCACGGGCTGAATACGTATTGCGCCAGCATTCTGTTGTCGTTCGCCGGGCGGGTCGCGCTCGGGATCGACAAGGGGTGGATGATGCAGGTGATCGTCAATCTGGCCGGTCTCGGCGCTCTGTGGGGCGTTGCCGCGATCGGCGCGTGGTACAAGGTGAAAGATGCAAAACCGGCGGTTGCTTAGGCTCCTGTTCCTATTCGCTCTGATCCCCGGCGGGGCTTTGGCGGCTCAGCCAGCGTGTCCGGTCGTGCCGGTGCAGCATCTGGTTCTGCCGCATCTCAAGGCCGCGTTGAAATCGGGCGCGCCGGTGGTGATTGCGGCGCTCGGATCGTCCTCGACCTGGGGGGCGATGGCGCGCGACATCGCGGATTCCTATCCTGCGGAATTGCAGGACGATCTGGCGGCACTGCTGCCGGATGCCGAGATCAGCGTGATCAATCGCGGCATCGGCGGCGAGGATGCCGGCCGGGAAGATGCGCGGATGGCAAGCGACGTGCTGGCCCTGCGGCCTGCCGTGGTGATCTGGCAGGTCGGCGCGAATGCGGCGGCGCGGGCGGAAAGCATCGGGCATTTCAGTGCGCTGGTCCGCAAAGGGCTGCTGACGCTGCGGGGCGCGCATGCCGATGTGATCCTGATGGACAACCAGCGCTCGGCGCGGCTGCTCGCCTCGCCCGATAATGCGCGGATCAATGCGGCATTGGCACGGATCGCCCGGCAATCGGGCGTCAGCCTGTTCTCGCGCGATGCGCTGATGCGCGGCTGGGCGCGGACCGGCGCGCCGCTCGATGGGTTTCTGGCCAAAGACGGGCTGCATATGAACGATCGTGGCTACGCCTGCACGGCGGCGGCGTTGGCGGCGGCGATGGTGCGGGCGGTCAAGTAAGGGGAGGGAAGTACTTCTTTTTTTGTAAAAAAAGAAGCAAAAAAACTTTCGTTCCATTGGGACTGTGCCGGTGAAAAGGCCCATGCCCCAGATTAAAAAAGTTTTTTGCTTCTTTTTTACAAAAAATAAGCGCTTTCTTCCTATCCCCGCTCCCGCCACCACCCCGCCACCAGCAGCAGCGCCGCCAGCAAGGCTGCGGGTATCGCGGGCGGCACCGGGATGTCGCGCGCGCCGGTGACCAGGGCGGCGTGGCGGCGGTGCAGCAGGCCGGACCAGCCGGGGTGCGGCGTGTGGCCGAGCCAGACGATCCTGCCGCCGGACCGGTCGGCGAGGGGGGCGAATATCCGGTCGGTCGCGGCGAGGTCGGCCTGTTCGGCGGGGTCGTCATTGGCGGCACCGGCATAGGCGGTCATGCCGTTGGCCTTGACCTGCCAGACGCCGGGGGCCGGGGCGGGCAGGGTTGCGGTGTAGCGCCCCGGTCCGGCGTGGTGGAGCGCGATTTTGGTGGTGGCTCCGGCGGGATCGACGATCGTTGCCTGACCGGGCGGTCCGCCGTGCAGCGAGCGGCGTTCGATGGTGAGGGTGGTGCCTTTGAAATGGGCGGTGAGTTGGCGGGCGTCGAGCGAGGGTTCGCCGAGCAGCCAGTGGACGGTGCGGCGGAGCAGGGGTTCGGCGGGTCCGGCCATCGATGTGTCGCCGGCCAGCGCGCCGCGCGCCCAGAGCCAGAACTGATCGGACAGCAGCAGGGCGACGCGGCCTTTTCCGGCATGGGCGAGGATCAGCAGCGGGGCTTTGGCCGGTCCCGATGTGCGCAGCAGGCTGACCCCGGCGGTCTGCTG
>JAQTXO010000547.1 GCA_028688765.1 Acidiphilium sp.
CGGCGGCGATGACGATGGCGCGGGTGGTGATGATGTCCTCACCGATGGCGACCGACCAGGGCGAGACGATTCGGGCGTGACCGTGCCGGACATCGACGCCGAGTGCCGTATAGCGCGCCACCGAATCATGGGGGGCGACACCGGCAATGGCGGCGCGGACCGCTGCGCGCGCGGCGGGGAAATCCATTCCGAGGCGGGCCGCATGGAGCAGGGCTTTGGAAGGCACGCAACCGGTATTGAGGCAATCACCGCCCATGACGGCCGATTCGATCAGGGTGACACGGGCGCGCAGCGCGGCGGCGACATAGGCGGAGACCAACCCGGCAGCGCCCCCGCCGATCACCACCAGATTGCGATCGAAGCGGCGGGGGCGGAAAAATCCGGCCTGGCGGCGGCGGCGTGTCAACGCATTGCGCAGGAGCGGAGCGGTCAGTGGCAGGGCGGCGAGGAGCAGCAGGCCGAGGATCAGGCGCGGGGTGAGCACGGTGTGGTGGGCGCCCAGCGTGGCGAGGGTGGCACCGGCGTTGACATAAATGATGGTGGCCGGGAGCATGCCGATCTGGCTCGCGAGATAGAATCGGCCCAGGGAGAGCCGGGTCAGCCCGGCGAGCAGGTTGATCGCGACGAACGGGATAACGGGGACCAGCCGGAGGGAGATCAGATACAACGCGCCGTCACGCGCGATCCCGCGATCGATCCGGGCGAAGGCGCCGGGAAACCGGGCCAGTGCGAAATCGCGCAGCAGGAACCGGGCGATCAGGAAGGCGAGGCTTGCACCGATCGTGGCCGCGAAGGAGACGACCACGCTGCCCGCGACCACGCCGAACAGCGCACCGGCGGCGAGCGTCAGGATCAGCGCGCCGGGAAACGACAGGGCGGTGGCGAGGATATAGATGCCGAAAAACGCGACGAAGCCGGTGAGGCGGTGATGGGTCACCAGATCATGCAGTGCTGCGAAATGGTGGCGGAGACCTGCGCGGGTCAGTGAATGACGCTGGAGGGCCACGGCGATCCCGATGGTGACGAGGACGAGCCCGCCGAAGGCGACCGGCCGGAGCCGGGATAATCGTTTCAGCTGGTTGATGATGTTCATGGCGCGTTCATGCCCGAGGCTGACCTCTGCATGCAAAAGCGGTGGCGCGGTCTATTCGGGAGGCAATCCGGCGGTGTTCGGTGCCGCCACCGGCTTGTGCTCGACGACGCGGAGGAATTGCTGCGCCATTGCGTGATAGACTGGTTCCTTGCACACCACCCGCGATGCCATGGTGCCGAGGATTGCGGCGACGCCGACCGGGACGGTCATGGCGGGGTTGCTGGTCATTTCGATCACGATGGCGGTGGCGGTGAGCGGGGACTGGACGACGCCGGCGAAATATCCGGCCATGCCGATCATGGCGAAGGCGGCCACCGGCAGGTTGGGGATCAGGTGGGCAAACGCCGTGCCGACGCCGACGCCGACGGCGAGAGAGGGGGCGAAGATGCCGCCGGGAATCCCCGACAGATAGGAGACCAGGGTTGCGAGGAATTTCAGCGGGGCGAATTCCAGCGGCGGCAGCACGCCGCGGGTCAGAGCCTCGCGGGCTTCGCCGTAGCTCGCATCGTAGACCTGACCATGCGAGGCGAAGCCGATCGCCGCGAGAATCAGGCCACAGAGTGCTGCGAAGACGACGGGGCGGCTCCGTGCGAGGCGGTTGACCGATGCCGGCATGAAGCGGGCCGGCATGATGAGGATCTGGGCGAACAGACCGCCGGCAAGGCCGCCGACGACGGCGCAGACCGGCACCAGCAGCCAGATTGAGCCGAGCGCGAGGGTAGCGCGCGAGAAGCCGAAATAGGGCTGGTAGCCGAGCACGAGAAACAGGGTGACACCGCTGGCGAAGGCGGCGAGGATGATCGAACGGACCTGACGATCATCGAAGCTGCGGGCCATTTCCTCGATCGCGAAGATGATCCCGGCGATCGGGGCGTTGAAGGCGCAGGTGATGCCGGCGGCGCCACCGGCAAGGATCAGCAATCGCTGGAGCGCGTGGCTGCGCTCCAGCCCGAGGCGGCCGCAGATGTTCATCGTGGCACAGCCGATCTGCACCGTCGGGCCTTCCTTGCCGATCGAGGCGCCGACCGCGAAGCCCAGCAGGGTCAGCAGGAACTTGCCGGCTGCGATGCGGAGGGAGAGCACCGAATCAACGTCGGCGGGGTCCTGCATCTGCAGGCCCGCCATTGCCTGCGGGATCCCCGAGCCCTGGGCGCCCGGAAAGACGCTGCGGGTGAGGAAAACGATCAGGGCCAGACCGGCGGGACAGAGCAGGAAGGGCAGCCACTCCCGGCCGGTCGTGAGCGTGGCGAAAAAGGCGCTGGCGCGGATCACGCCGAGGCCGAAGACGATCGAGATCAGGCCGGTGATCACCGCCGCGAGTACGAAGATCACGTTGCGTTTGGCGGCGGCCATGCGCGTGCGGCGCTCCGCTAGAGGATGAAGCGGGAGAGATCGCCCTTGGCCGCCAGTGGCGCGACCCGATCGTGCACGAGGTTGTCATCGACGCTGATGGTTTCGCCCGACCGGTCGGTGGCACCGAAGCTGATGTCTTCCAGCATGCGTTCGAGGACGGTGGCAAGACGGCGCGCGCCGATGTTCTCGACGCGGTCGTTGATGTCGGCG
>JAQTXO010000548.1:0-2244 GCA_028688765.1 Acidiphilium sp.
CTGAAAGCGGAATGGCTCGATAAATTCGCCCCCAATCCGCTGATCCTCGCCCTCGCCAACCCCGAGCCCGAAATCCGCCCCGATCTGGTCGCGGAACACCGCCCGGATGCGATCATCTGCACCGGGCGCAGCGATTTTCCCAATCAGGTCAACAATGTCCTGTGCTTCCCCTTCATTTTTCGCGGCGCTCTCGATGTCGGTGCCACCGCGATCACCGAAGGCATGAAACTCGCGGCGGTCCAGGCGATCGCCGAACTCACCCGCATCGAAGCGTCGGACACCGTGGCGGCGGCCTATGGCGGCAACGCCCCGGTCTTCGGGCGCGATTACATCATCCCCAAACCGTTCGACACCCGCCTGATCCTCCACATCGCCCCCGCCGTGGCCCGCGCCGCCATGGCCGAAGGCGTCGCCCGCCGCCCGATCGCGGATTTCGATGTCTACGTGCGCGAGCTGGAGCGGTTCGTGTTCCGCTCCGGCCTACTGCTCCGCCCCGTTATCGAGGTCGCGCGTTCGGCCCATACCCGCATCGTCTACGGCGAAGGCGAGGACGAACGCGTCCTCCGCGCCGCCCAGAGCGTGGTCGATGACCATCTCGGCACGCCGCTGCTGCTCGGGGATACCGATACCATCATCAAGCGCATCGGCTCCCTCGGCCTGCGGATGAAACCCGAACAGGATGTCCGCATCATCGACCTCCGGCGCGACACCGCCCTGTCATCGCGCCTGCTCACCGATTACCAGCGTCTGGTAGGGCGGCGCGGCGTCCCGCCCGATGCCGCCGCCCGTCAGCTCTCCCGCCGCCCCACCGTCGCTGCCGCGATGCTGCTCTCGGCGGGAGAAGCCGATGCCGCGATCTGCGGCGGCCTCGGCGACTGGTCGCGCCAGTTCCGCTACGCCCTGCCGATCATCCCGCGTCGGCGGGGGATCAACCGGGTCTCGGCGGTCACCGCGCTCATCCTCCAATCGGGCAATCTGTTCTTCTGCGACACCCATGTGAACGAGAACCCGAGTGCTGAGGAAATCGCGGAAATGACCCATCTGGCCAGCGCCATGGTCGCCCGCTTCGGCATCGCGCCGAAAGTCGCCCTGCTCTCCCATTCCAATTTCGGCGCCGCCCAGTCGGAATCCGCCCGCAAGATGCGCAAGGCGCTCGCGATCATCCGGGCGGAAGACCCCGAGCTTGAAGTCGATGGCGAAATGCACGCCGACGATGCGCTGGTCGAGCCGATCCGCAACCGTTCGATCTGCGATTCGCGCCTCACCGGTTCGGCCAACCTGCTGGTAATGCCGAATATCGACGCCGCCAATATCAGCTTCAACCTGCTGAAAGCGGCCGGCGAGGGCGTCACGGTGGGACCGCTCCTGCTCGGGCTGGCCATGCCGCTGCACATCGCGGTGCCGAGCGTCACCGCGCGCGGCCTCGTCAACATGAGCGCGGTCGCGGCGATGGAAGCGGCCCTGGCAGCGCACGCCTAGCCGGTTTTTTGGATGAAATCCCGGTTTGCCGCATTTTCCCGCTTGTTCGCCGCGCGTTTTGATGGCTTCGATGGCACCGGATGACAACCCTTCCTCGCAGCGCGGCGCCAAGCGGTGACTTCTGACTTCGACCGGCTGATCATCGCCGGTGTGCTGGCGCTCGCCGCGCTCGCCGTCCTGTTCTGGCCGCAGGCGAACGGCAGGCGGGACTGGCATCACGGGTTGCGCCACCCCGCTCTGTGGGTGCTGCTCTCGCTGGCAGTGAGTTTCGCCGCCACCGCCATGCTCCGCCACGGTGTGGTGGTGCTCGGCATCCTGCCGTTCATAAGCGCGTTATGGCCGGGCAGCACTCCGCCCGCGAAACCGGAACCGCCGCCACAGCCCCGTGCCGCCGCACCGCCCAAAATCATGTCGCGCGCCGAGGCGCTGGAGGTTTTCGGCCTGACCCCGAGCACCACGCGCGAGGAAGTGCTGGAAGCCTACCGTCACATGCTGTGGTTCGCCAATCCCGAACATGGCGGGTCGGACTGGCTGATCGACAAGCTGAACGAGGCGCGCGACGTTCTGCTGAAGCACTGAATCCGTTGCCGAGCCCTTCCGATCCGGGCCGATTCTTGCCATACTGGCAACAACCAAGCTGGAGGAAGCAAATGTCCCATCCCGAACGCGTCAAGGTCATGCCGGAAATCGCGGCTCACGCCCTGGTCAACCGCGCCCAGTACGACGATATGGCCGCCCGCGCCGCCGCCGACCCCGATGCATTCT
>JAQTXO010000548.1:2254-2648 GCA_028688765.1 Acidiphilium sp.
TTCTGGGCCGCCGAGAAAGACCGGATCGACTGGATCACCAGCCCGACCAAAATCAAGAACACCAGCTTCACCGGCGATGTCTCGATCAAATGGTTCGAGGACGGCGTGCTGAACGCCTCGGTCAACTGCCTCGACCGCCACCTCGCGGTCAGGGGCGATCAGGTCGCGATCATCTGGGAGGGCGACGACCCGAACGACAGCAGACACGTCACCTACCGCGAACTCCACGCCGACGTTTGCCGCATGGCCAACGTGCTGGTCGCGCTGGGCGCAAAAAAAGGCGACCGCATCACGATCTATATGCCGATGATCGTGGAGGCCGCCGTCGCCCTGCTCGCCTGCGCGCGGATCGGCGCGATCCATTCCGTCGTGTTCGGCGGCTTCTCGCCGGACA
>JAQTXO010000057.1 GCA_028688765.1 Acidiphilium sp.
CCTGTTCCGCCACCCGAACCAGACGAAAACGCCGGGTTGCTGGCCGTCGTGCTGTTAATCTCTGCACTGGCCATATCAGGAGTCGTGAACGAGCCCAGCACGGCACATTCGCCCGCGTTCAGCTTACTGAGCGTTAGCGTGTAGCCATTGTCGGTGCCGCCATTGACGCTGGCGGGGGCAAACGATGCCGTCCCACCCTCAGGGAGAACGAACGCTGCCGTGCCAGTCCCCTGCCAATCGCTAGGCGCCGCCTTGATGTTGTAAACAACCTGGTTGGTCAGGTTGGTGAAGTCCGGGTTTGTGTAGACGCCATTAATAGCGCCGATCGATTGCGCCACTTCCTGGGATAGGTCCTGCGCTTGTTGTTGCGATGACGCGCCGCCGTACTGTTGATACGCCTCAACAACGCCGACTGCCACAATTGCCAGAACCAGCAGCACTGCGATGATATTCCACATGGTTTAGATAGCCTCCAATTTAGGTTAAAGCGTCGATTGTTTCTTAGTGTGACTGCTGGATTATTAGGTTAATCTGGCTCTGAAAGGCGTCAAAGCCGTTCATGATCCACATCATGCCGCCAAAAACTATGAGGTAACCAACAGCAGTCATCATAAACGCGATAGTCTTTACCGTTCTTGTCGTTGTCTTGATCATCTCCTCTGCTAAGATCATGAGCGGATTTTCCAGCCCAGGCCGGTCTCCAAACGCGATCAGGTCCTCAATGAGTGTCTTGTTTGGAAAATCGTATCCGGATTGTAGAAAGGACGGACCGAGGCCGATACCACGCCGATACAGCGTCTCTATCGCCACGAGCCGTTGCCGCAGCCAAGGCCGCGCCAGGGCCGTGGTTTCCCGAAACACCAGCTCATACGGCAGCCCCGCCATTCCCATTGTTGAGAATGTGAGGAGCCAACGCGCAGCGGTGATCGATTTGTAAATATTGTAGGGTGGCAGGTGATCGAGCACGGTCCGTAGTTTTTTGGGGCGCGTCAGATAGGGCATCGAGGCGAGCACGGCCGCAACGGCGACGAGGACCAGTAGCGGCAGCACCCAGGCCCAAATTGTCGCCGCGAACACCCCGACCGCGTACATTTGATATGCACCCCCTGTCAGCCTGTCCGGGCTGATATGGGTGATCGCGATCGCCTTTTTGTTGAAATTGCCGCTCAGCCAGTCGATCAGAAGATACATTGCTGTGATCATCAGGACCGGCTCTATCAGCCCCGTCACAATGGTCATGGTCATGCCCTTGGTCGCGGCGTTCATCGTCATGATCTGGTCGATCGCCGCCGCGAACCCGGCGTAGCCCAGCCGATCGCCGGCCGCGAGCAACATCCGTTCCTCATGCGGTAGCCATCCATCGAGCGATTCCTCGATCGAGCGCCCACGTTCCAGCCGATAGGCGATCGATCGCAGAGCCGCGTACAGCACGCCGTTTCTGGCGATGAACGCCCGGTCTCGCATCTCCCGGATCGCATCAGCGAACGGAACATGCGCTTTCGACATCACCTGCACACGCCGGTAGAACCGTGTCCTAAACATTGGAAAAAGCACTTGGGCCAGCCCATCGGGGACCATCCACATCGTTGCCGTACGCTCGCGGACAGTGCTAACGACGGTATCTATTACTCCGCTCATGCTGCGTCCAGTTTTTGGAGTAACTGAGCCCCGGTAACCAGCGGTCCGATAAATTCACGGGCGACCCGCGGATCGAGGACCCCCTCCATAATCTTCTCGACCGCCGCATCGGCAATCAATTTGCCTCCCCGTGACCGAAGCCAGAATCGCCGTGCCGCCGGGATGCCGTCCTTGCGTGCGATATCCAGAATGGTCTGATCCGGGCGCACAATCTCCGCGACGACGGTGCGACCGAGAATGCCGTGCCGTTTATCCGCCTTCTGTTTTCGGGCATCGCCACCAGCGATTGCAACACACTCGCGGCACCCGTCGCCACGGAGATAAATTTTCCGAAGGTCGATATCAGGCACCGCTTGCATCAGTTCATCAAGAATCTCTGCTGGCAGGGCATCAGGGCATTCCGTCAGTGGCTTGCGGCAGTTCATGCAGAGTTTTGGCACCAGCCGTTGTGCGATCAACCCGCACAAATTTTGTGTATTTGTCAGTATCGACATCGGCTCGTGCATGCCGCCCTCGCGAAGCAGATCGGCAAGCCGATTCAGCGACTCCCAGGCGTCGTTTGCGTGCAGCGTTGTCCAGAGACGATGGCCTGTTTCTGCTGCCCGCAGCGCTGCGATTGCGGACTCCCCGTCCCGCACCTCGCCGACCATGAGGATATCGGGGTCCAATCGCAACGTGCCGGCGATGATCGCGCCGTATTCGCGGCTACGACCACCAATCGTATCGCTGCTATCCTCCTGCACCATGACGGGGATCTGAGTTGATCCGGGAATCGGATATTCCGGCGGGTCCTCCACCGTGATGATGTTGAAATGCGGGTAATGCGCATGTGTCCACTGCATCACGAATTTCAGAGTCGTCGATTTGCCGGACCCGGTCGGGCCGTCGATCAGGATTATCCCGTTAGGTTCATCAGCCATTCCGCGAATAACCGCCGCTTGGTCGCGGGTGAAGCCCAGATCCTCCAACTGGATCGAATCAAGGTTTTTGCCCCGCAGGGACAAGCTATCGTAAAGCAGACGGAGCACGACGATCCCGCCGGTATCGGATCGCATCGACGCAAACCGGACTGCATACAGCGACGCGGGTAGTCTAAACTCGCCGTGCCGCGATAGCCGCGCCATGATCGGGCGATCGAACGAGAACTGGTTTTTATTTTTGCTCGACCCCGCCGCCACGTAAACCGCGCGGATCAGATTCATGGCTTCGTCTTTGGTCATCTCCGCGTAGCTATCGAGATATCCGTCGACCCTCATGCGGATCTCCGCGTGACTTTCGTGCACGACCAGATGCAGGTCTGACGCAGACATTTGTACCGCCTGGTCGAGCAACGCGAAGATTTTCTGGACTTCGTAGTGCTTGTCGTATTCCCGTGTCGGTCCGGCCCGCTGCCCGGTCCGGCGCAGCTCATCCAGATCGGCCATACTCACGCTCTGTTTACGTGACAGCAGATTCAACCGCATCAGCTTCATCTCAAAATCGATAACCGCTGAGTCCATGATGTAGTCGCTGGCGACGTGCAGGACGCCGTCCGCTAAAATCACTTTGTTGACCAGCGCCTCCGGCACTGTCAGGACGAGCCTCGATAGCTCCGCGTTGAGGGACGTTGCCATCTCAGTTAGCTCCTGGCAGGGCGTCGCTGCCAGGAGGCGGCACGGGCACTGCGGACAGCGGGATAGTCGGCCCGTTCTCGCCCACACCTCCGGCGGCCTCCGCAAACACCGGTACAGGCGATTCAACGGATGAATTGCCGCCCGCGCTACCGCCCGCCATCAATAACGTATGTGCGACGTGGCCCTTGGCGATACGCACTGCGTTCGGCGCGATCGCCGTGACCACCCACCCGCCGGGGATTCGATCGCCGGGGCTGACTACGATCGATCCTTGAACCACCCCTGCCCCGTTTTGCCATTCGAGAACGGCTTGCAGACGCGCCATCCCGTAGATCGATACCACGCTCGGCAACCGCAACGAGCGCTTGCCCGTTGCGGACACATCCGTCCTCGCCAGTTGCCGCGCGAGACTCGCGTTTGCGAGTTCGGCACGCAAAATGCTCTCTTGCACATGCAGACACGCAATTTGCTCAGCAGGGCCGCGTGATGACGGACACCGCGCTGCAAAAGCCTGCGGCACGCCAGCGATAATCAGAACCGTGGCAACCGCCACCAGATTACGGTTTTGCATATTGTGTTCCAGTAATTTTCCAGGTGATGCCGTCGTGCATTGTTGCCTCGATGCTCACCGGCACGAATGCGCGGGTCCGAAGGACAGGCCAGAGGGGTGCGATCGGGATTGTCCGCCCGGCAATGGCGATCATCGAGCTTTCCCACAGTACGGGCGGGTGTATCTGCTTGCGCTCCGCCGGCGTAACAAAAGACGGGAACGGTGGGCGATAGGGAGTCAGACCGGGCGCCGCGATGTCCAAAACACCGCGCCACTGCTGACTCCACCCCAACCAATCCGTGCCGATCGATGCTGGCCGAGGAAGCTGGCGCACATGGCCCGGCGGCAGTACGATCGTCGCCTTCGATTGGACGATATTGCCGTGCGCCAACACGACGCCGGCGGGCCGATCGAAAACGGTAGCCAACCCAGCCCGCGTCCATGTTTTGACCACGGACAGCACGGTGCCATGCACCGTGCAGCTCATGTCGGTCAGCATCCACCCGCCCACTGTGACGCTCGCTACCTCTCCGTCGATCTGGTTGCGACACGCGGTGACTGCACTGGGCCAACTCGCCCAATGCTCCCACGGTCGCCCAATCGTCTGCCAATAGGCACCCACCCGGCGCATCAACGCGCTATGGCGCGCCGCAGCGAGCGCGCGCAAAGTCTGCTGTGAAGCGGCCTCTTTCTGGGCCGTTAATGCGGCGGCTTGCCGCGCTTGCTCGACCTCATGCTGATGCCAGAGAGAAACCCCTTTAAGGACAACAAGCAGGGCCACCGCCAACCCTGCCGCTATGGCGGCTCCCTGCCGTGCCTTCCGCCGTTCTGAGAGCACAGGACGCGCCAGCGGAAGCGTGCCGCTCGCCGCATGCTCTGTAAGCCAGGCCCAGCTTTCCTCTGCTGTGGTAAATGCTTTTTCATGCGTGAATGCCGCGATTTCGGTCGCGTGCCTGCGGAAGAACTCTTCCTTCTCATCATCCGACAGCCAGACATCCCAACGCGGATGTAAGGCCCCGGTGATATCAACAGCGACAAACCACCAACCATCATCCAACCTAAATATCCCGCGCCAGGGCATCTCGCCGACGCGCATATGGCCCAGGACTGCTGACGCAAGCGGCACGCCAAGCGCCGGCTTGTCGTCAAACACGAACCAGCCGATCTGCTTTTCTTCGCGAAGCCAGGCAGCACTACTCCGCTCCGGCGGGAACGACTCCTCATTCGTGTGCTGGATGATATTGCCCCGGCGCGGGAAGCGCCCGCCGGCCGACCAGTTGCCGCCGACGAGCCAACTCCTACCGCCGTGCGTCAGCAGTTTGGCGGTTTTTTGGGCGTTCATCACACCCCCATTTTCTCGACGCGGATCACGACGACCAGCGCGGTTTTAGACCGCGATGCCGTCGCTCCGCCGCCCAGACCCCAGAAATGGGACGAGCCCGTCCCCGCGTGGGTATTCTGATTGGAGTCCTGCTCAAACCCGGAGAGAATAAGGGTTTGCCCACTACGAATATCGACACGCTGCATAAAGGCTTGCGTTGCCAGGTTCGGCAATTGAATCGAGCTGCCGCCGGAGCTGTAAGAAGTAAGGCCCAGATTTTGGGTCAGATTGATCGAATATTCCAGCAGAATATCGTTCCCCCGGACTAATGGAAGGAAAGAACCAGAAAATCCGGTCGGGAATTGGCCCGGGGTTAGTGAGGTGGAGGAGCCGACGTTCGCCGTTTGGGTCGAAGTGACGGACGCCAAATAGCTAATCTGATTAGACACTTGCAGCGGTGTCGGCTGGCCGTTGAGTGCGATCACACTGCCAGACGTGACGAGCGATACCCGGCCCTGCGATGCCAGCGCCTGCGCCACCGCAGAAGCGGTCACGGCACCTGATGCAATGCCGCCCGACAGCTCTCCTGCGCTGGACGGTATGCCCGCGACGGACGGGCTTTGTATTTTAAGCGGTGAAATGCCGGGGCCAAGTCGATTGAACGCCGCCGTAATATTGAGGTTGTAATTGTTGCTCGCCGACAACGTCACCGAATAGATATGCATGTCAATGAAGACGTTCTGTGACATCTGCCGGTTCATCTGTTTAATGTATCGCCCGACCGTGCGCAGTTCGGGCGGCGTTGCTGTTACAATCACCTCGCCGGCCGAATGGTTGACCGCGACTGATGTCGGCACTTGAAGTTCGTTGGTCCCCCCTTGCGCCGACGCCGATTTGCTTTGGTCAAGAATCGTTTTTATGCTGTTCTTAATGTCGGTGTAAGTGTTTAGCACCGAATTCATCGTCGCCGATTGCGTTGTGCTGCCCGACTGCCCATTACCACCGCTGGCTCCGCTGCTGCTGGCTCCGCCAGAAGAACCTGCATTGGAAATATTGGATTGCAGCCCCGTGTTGCCGGGAAGCACGGCTACTTTGAAGACCCGCGTATCTGATAAGAATACCCTCACCTGACCATGATGATACCGCCAGAACGTGCCCGTTCGGGCGCACATGAGGTTCAAAAGTCCGGCGAGCGAGCCGTTCCAGCTATTGATCACAAGCTGGTTTTTAGTCGGTGACATGTTTGGCAATGCCGGTAGTGTAATCGGCGGTTGGCCGGGCAATCCAGGCAACTGGCTGAACCCCGTTTGCTGGGAGCCATCGAGGTATCCCAGAGCTTGCGAGGAAATGTGGATAGGGAGCCCCGATATCTGCGTGATCTGACTCGCAAGTTGCGCCAAAGTCAGGGGACGAGCCGTCGATAGATGAATTGTTTGCAGCAAGATCGGCGGCAATACATGTGGCATTTTGACGGGCTTGCCGATCAGGAACGCGGCAGGTGATGTGCTCACAACGGGTGGAGGCAATGATTGTGCCGCCAGATCACGATCGATCGTGTCATTCGTTTTGTTGACCGCTGCCGTCGTCCTATGGAACGTCGCGCACCCGGCGAAAAGCGGTGCGATCGAGGCCAACAAAACGTATTTCCGGATAGACACCGTTGCCTGCCCCATGGAGTGCTGCCTTTTGAAAAAAGTCGTTGCGATTTTGCGCGTCATTTCTGCGCCGACGCCTCAGCGGTGATCCCCGCCATGCGCGCCATAACTTGCGGCACATAGGTCTGTGTCTGCCGATAGGGGGGTACGTGATAACCCCAACGTGCCACGGCCTGGCCCCCCGCGTTATAACCAGCCAGCGTGAGGCGGATATTGTGATGAAAGCGATCCAGTAACTCGGCGAGATACGCCGTGCCTCCCCAGATGGATTGCCGCGCGCTGAACGGATTAGAGACGCCAAAGCGCGAGGCGGTAGCGGGCATGAGCTGCATCAGGCCGCGCGCCCCCGCAGCCGACACCGCTTGTGCGTCGAACCCCGACTCCTGCGCCATCACGGCGATAATCAGCGGGACCGGCACGCCATAGTGGGCACCCGCCTGCACTGCTATTTTCCGGTAGGTCGCTGGGATCGTCGGGATCGCCAAGGTGTTGGTGGTGACGCCGGCATCTCCAACAAAACGGTGCCCCAGGGCCAAAATCCAGGCGCCGCCGGCCACCCCCCAGCATGGTGTCGTCCGCACCAACGCCACCGGGAAATGGTAGACGGCAAGCACCGGCAACCATTGTTGCGGGATACCCATCGGACCAATTCCCGTATGTGAACGCGCCGCCCGCGTTATCACACGTTCGATCGCGGCGACCGGGAGATGATAAGTCTGGGCGATGGCGCTGACACACGCGAGCATCACTGCCCTCCCGACGCGCCGACGCCCGTTACAACGAGCGTATGATTGCCGCGATAGAATGTGGCATGAATACCAGCGCCGTCTGCCGACAGATCTTCGACGATGCTACTTGCGACACCCCTAAAACTGCCGTGAAACGTGATTGCTCGTTGCGCCGGCCAGTCCTGCGGGACGTTCCAGACGACATGCCAACCGGTGGTATGGCCCCAGACCGCGAGCTGACGACCAATCAACTGCCCGGCTGACAGCGTCCAGGTTGGTAGCGGGGGAGGAGGCGGAGGAGGAGGAGGAGGAGGAGGGGCGGGTAGTGCTACCGGGGCCACGAATGGAGCCGCGTTCGGCGGCAACGGCAACGATGGGACCAGAGTTGCCCCGCCTACGGCGCGCGGCATGGTCGACGCGGGCATCGCAATTTTGAACAGCGATTGTGGGTGCGGTGCAGTGGCCGGAAGGGGGTGGTTATTCGCGCCTACGTCCGACGTGGCTTTGACACTCTGCGTCGTGCCGGGCTGCACCGCTCTCATCGAAGCAGCGCGCAGTGGTCGACCTTGTGGACGTATAGGGCGCTTCGGTCGCGCTGGTGCATTTGAAGCGGGCTCTTTTTCTGCACCTAGAGAGGCGACTACCACATCGTTGGCTGGCTCACGCGGGGTCGGAACCGCCAGTATATACCGGCGGGTCAACGCGTCGGCGTTCTTTTGCTCTGTTAGCGCCACTACGGACGGATGCCAAATACCGGCGTTAAGCGCAAAAAGCGGCCCTTCTGCGTGGGAAATGTCATGGTTTGACGCACAGCCCGCTAAAAGACTCGCGCCTAATAGTACTGTTATTCGTTGTTTGGCACCAATCATTCCGAGTCTCGCCCTATCGCTGCATTACGACGCACGGGCTTGACAATCTGCCACACGAACGTCCCAACAACCTTGAGATGAATCCAATGGGTTGCATGATTATTGAGATTGTGAGTAATGTCAATACCGGTCGCACGAAGTGGCGATAATAGGTGACCGTTATAAGCTGGCGTGAAAGGGCGAGATATCCGCGGGATGGGCAGACGCAAGAAATTTGATCGGCGGCTTGTTGTCAGAATGACGGATGACATGGTGAGCCTCATTCAGAACGTGTCTAATGGCGAGGACCGCTCTGATTTCATACGGGCAAGCGCTCTGTTGTTGGTGGCTGTCCGGAATACAGGTGTTCTTGAGACGCTGAGCGCGCACCTGATGGCGAACGAGACCCTTGAGAATTTTTGCGCGAACGCTGTTCACAGGGCGGTGCTCCATCGGATTTCTTTGAAAGAACAGGAAAAGGGCGCGTTGCTCGACCTCAACTAGCCCTCGCGCCGTGAGACGGGGGTCTCGCCTACCGACGTGAGTGTTCTTGGATTGCGAACTGTGGGTCGATGATGCTTCGCATCGCTTCTAGCCCATGACGCCAACACGAGTGGGGCTGCCAGCGGTCTACCCAAGCGGCCGGACACTCCTGCCCGATTCGGTCCTCACGATCGATCCGCAAACGTGTCACCAAAAATCAATACCCAAACTACCCTCGAATAACGCGTCTTGTGTCCGTGTGCCGCACCATGACCGTGGCGTTGTCTACATAATTGTGATCGGCAGGCTGAAAGGTTCCCATAATTTGCGTTTAATCGAAGTTCGGGGTATTGGGTGGTAATGGTCACTCGCACTGCGAAAACGGTCACTCATTTGGAGCGCGCGGACAACCTTCGATACAAGCGACGGATGGCAAGGCCGAAACTGTTCGCACAACGTATCATGGTTCGGCTCAGTGAGCCGACTTTAACCTCCATCCAGCGGCTGTTGGGTGAGAAGGAAGATCGCTCAGACTTCCTACGCCAGGCCGCTGAGTTAGAGATTGCGATCCGCAGCCTCGATAACTACGCCGAGCTAAACGAGTATTTGATAACGAACGAAACGCTTGTAGAATTCTGCGCAAAGGCTGTCCGGCAGGCTGCGGCTCGACGCATAGATGCCGTTAAGAACGCCGCACTAGAGCCGGGTGACGATCAGTAAGCTAAGGACACTGGGTCAGGACAACGGGGATGATAGGGTAAACATGCAAACGAATTGCCGCTTCTACGGAACTCGTTTTGTTTTGCTGAGCAATTCCGGTTGTTACGAGATGTTCGGCGGTCGCCTGGACAGCGTATTTCTATTATGCCGACCGTTTGCCCAGATTACGGCGAACGCCCATGATGGCAATCGCGAATCGCGCAACGTGCGAGACGCGGCCTATGAACAACACCAGTGCAGGAGGGCGATGATACCAGCCTAAAACGCAAAAGCCCGCCGGAGAGGCGGGGCTTAAGCGGATGACCGAAGGAAAAGGGGATGCTTTGGCAGCGGCAAACTGACCAAGGCGAAAGGCAATCTGTACCCCCCTGATATCGGTCATCTGGACGAAAAAAGCAAGCCCTGGCTTGCTCCGGGAAACTGCGTCCTGCTTTAGCCCCCTCCCCTGCCCCGGCGGTTCCCTCAATTCACAGGAGAACCCCATGCAGACCGCGCGCATACCCGGCCACCCGGCCGGATCGAGGACGACAAAACCAGCATCAGGCCCCGCTCAGGGACTACGCCGCATCACCCCTGCCATGCTGCCTACCGAGGCGACGGCCGAGCGGTTCGCCGGGGGTGACATCACCCCCGGCCAGGCACTTGCCGCCCTCAAAGCCGCAGCGCCCCGGCTGGGGATTTCCCCGCGCATGATCCATGCGATCGATTGGCTGTTCCGGTTCACCCAGCCGCAGGATTGGGAAGCCGACGCGCGGCCCCTCGTATGGCCCAGCGCAGCGATGCAGGCGGCCGAGCTGGGGGTGACGGACACCCAGGCACGGCGGATCAATCGTCATCTTGTCGAGCTGGGTTTGATCGTCATGCGCGATAGCCCGAACGCAAAACGCTATGGCAGGCGGGACAAGGCCGGGCGGATCATCGAGGCGTATGGGTTCGACCTCTCGCCGATCGGCG
>JAQTXO010000549.1 GCA_028688765.1 Acidiphilium sp.
GGGGGCGGGGCGGAGGCGGGGGAGGCGGGGGGGGAGGGGGGGGAGGGTTTCGGTGGGGGATGGATGGGTGAGGAGTTTGGTGCCGAGGGTGAAGATGTCGGGCAGGGTGGGTTCGATGATGTGGGCGAGGCGGGTGCGGGTGGTGGTGTAGGCGAGGGTGGCGGGGGATGGTTCGGTGAGCATTCGGTGAGGGTTGGGGAAATGGCCGGGGGGCGGAAGTGGAAATTTTTGGACGGTGGTTTGGTGGGGGGAGCAAGAGTTTTTGGTTCTTTTTTGCAAAAAAGAACGGCTTGCTTGGTGCGGTGATTTTGGCGCGGCGTGAGGCGGGTGGTCACGGGGTCGCGACGATGTTACTGACGGATACATAAAAATGCCGCAATTTCAGTGGATTATGACGAAATAATCAGAAATATTCATTGATTTCTTAACGTCGCGTTCACCGTATAGTGTGCGATGCAGCGAAATGATCGGGCTCGGATCGGTGCGGTTTGTGCTGACGGGACGAGGAAGGGAAGCTGGTTGGGTATGGATGGGATTTTGGGCGGGATGGTTGGGCGTGGCGGTTGGGAGAGCCGGGTATCGGGGTTCGATCCCGGGTTTCGGCGCGGGCTGCGTTCGGCGATCGGGTGCCGGGGGGTTGGGCTGCATAGCGGGTTGCCGGTGACGATGCGGCTGGTGCCGGTTGCGCCGGGGGACGGGATTTCGTTCTGCCGGGTCGATCTGCCGGGGGCGCCGGTTGTGGCGGCGCGGCATGATTTCGTCGCGGATACGCGGATGTGCACGGTGGTGGCCGATCCGGCGCGGGCGGAGGTTCGGGTTGGGACGGTCGAGCATGTGATGGCGGCGCTGGCGGGTTTGGGCGTCGATGATGCGATGATCGAGGTGGATGGGGCGGAGGTGCCGATTCTGGATGGGTCGGCGGCGGAGTTTGCGTTTCTGGTGCAGTGTGCCGGGATTGTGGAGAGTGCGGTGCCGCGCTGTGCGATCGAGGTGGTGCGGCCGGTGCGGGTGGTGGATGGCGCGGCGGCGGCGGCTTTGGTGCCGGGGGCGTCGGGCGGGTTCGAGCTGGCGCTGGAGATCGGGTTTGCGGCGGCGGCGATCGGGGTTCAGCATTATGCGATGGCGCTGACGGCGGGGCGGTTCCTGGAGGAACTGGCGCGGGCGCGGACGTTCACGTTTGCCGACGAGGTCGAGGCGTTGCAGGCGGCGGGGTTGGCGCGGGGCGGGAGCCTGGCGAATGCCGTGGTGGTGGATGGGGATGTGGTGGTCAATCCCGAGGGGTTGCGGTTTCCCGATGAGTTCGTGCGGCACAAGATGCTGGATGTGGTGGGGGATCTGGCGTTGGCGGGGATGCCGGTGATCGGGCGGTTTGAGGGGGTGCGGACCGGGCATCGGGTCAATAACATGCTGCTGCGGGCGTTGTTCGCGGATGCGGCGAATTATCGGGTGGTCGGCGGGGTGAGTGCGCTGGCGGCGGTTGCGTAGGGTTTGCGGGTTGGATTTGGCATGAAAAAACCCGCCCGGGGGACCGGGCGGGTTTTTTGTTGGGGTGAGGGTGGGGTTAGACGCGGTTGCGGTTGCGGCGGCGCAGGATGAGGCCGAGGCCGATCAGGCCGGTGCCGAGAAGGGCGAGGGAGCCGGGTTCGGGGACGTTCACGGTGCCGGGGACGACGAAGACGCGGTCGACGAGGATGTCCTTGGCGGTGACGCCATCACCGGTGAAGGAGAAATCGACCGTGTAGTTGCCGGGGGTGGGGATGGTGGTGGTGCCGGCGATGGTGACCCAGGTGTTGGTGCCGTAGGTGGAGCCGATCGCCGAAACCGTGGTGGAGGCGAGAAGGCTCGTGCCGAGGACGCTGCCGGAGAAGCTGGCATTGTTCGGGTTGGCGTAGCCGTTGGCGGGGACGTAGACGTCGAAGCCGATGCTGTAGGTGCCGGCCGAGTTGATGGCGATGGTTTGAGCCAGGGTTTCCGTGCCGGTATCGGTCGAGAAGTAGGCGGCGTAGCCGCTGCTGGCATCAGGGCTGCCAGTGGTGAGGTTATCGTTCGCGACGGCTTGACCGTAAGCGCCCTGGGGGTAGTTGCGAGCGACGTTGTCGGTCTCGATAACCTGCTCGTTGCTGTTGACGGGCGGAACTGTGCCGAGGGTCCAGTCGGCGAAAGTTGTGGTGGCGAAGTTGCCGTTCTTGACGAGATTGATAGCGCCCGCGTGGGCGGTGCCGGCGGCGAGGAGGGTGGCGGCGAGGGCGATGCCGGCGAGGGTTGCGGTGCGGAAGGAGATGGGATTCTCCAAAAGTAGATCAGGACACGGTAAGACTGGATCTACCTAAGCAGGAATCGTGCCAATACTGCGGAATGGCGGAATTGTTGGGGTTCAGGAATGGAGATGCCGGGTTTTGGCTTCGGGGTGTAAAGAATCCTGACAGAGCGGTAATTTCAATACTTGAGAAAGTCTTGTGATATGAAAATAAATATCAAAAACTACAATAATCAATCATAAAATGGACGAGAGGCCGAGGGGATCGCGCAGGGCGGCGAGGAGGGTGTCGGCTTGGGATTCGGCGGAGGATTCGGGGGTGCGGAGGTGGAATTCGGGGGATTCGGGGGGTTCGTAGGGGGAGTCGATGCCGGTGAAGTTGCGGATTT
>JAQTXO010000550.1 GCA_028688765.1 Acidiphilium sp.
TGATGCTCGCCGGGTTTGAGCCGTGGCACAAGGATCAGACGGCGATGCCGATGTTCGGCGCGACGCTGAGCGATACCCAGATTGCCGATATCGCGGATTACGTTCGGACGGCATGGGGCAATCGGGGCAAGCCGGATGCGACGGCGAATACCGTGGGCACGCTCCGCTCGTTGGCGACGATCGAGGTCGATCTCGACACCGGCAGCACCAAGGCGAGCCTGAGCGCGAACGGCAAGACCCGGCAGTTCAATGATATTTCCGGGCGGGTGTGGGTGAACGGCAACCGCACCGATTGCCGGATGACCGCGAATTTCTCGACCCAGTACGGCAAGAACCCGGTGCTGCTCGGCGGGGCCTGTGCCTCGCAGGGCAACGAGTTCGCGGGGCGGGTGACGGTGGATGGCAAGGTGACGCCGGTGGTGCTGATGGTGCGGCAGGTTCTGCATGACAATCATGTGGTCGGGCTGCATCTGTTCGGGCCGATCGGCGACGGGCGGACGCTCGATGCGAACATTGCGCTCAAGACCGTGAATTACTGAGGGAGATGACGATGAACACGATGAAGCGGCGCAATGTCATCGGCCTCGGGGGTGCGGCAGCCGTGGCGGCGGTGGCGGGTGAGGCGAAGGCGGCGGCGCGGCCCAGTGCGGCGCAATTGAAGGACATGGTGCCCAGCCTGTCGAAAGCATCGGTCGGGTATCGGGACATTCCGTGGGACGGGCGGGTGTGCGGGGCCTGCGTGTGGTTCAAGCCGCCCGATGCCGGGAGCACGGTGAGCCATTGCCACCTCGTCGCCGGGCCGATCAGCGCGGCCGGGTGGTGCCAGGCGTGGATGAAGCGGGGCTGACCGGCGCGGCTTTGCTCAGAACGGCTGTTGCGCGGCCAGGGCGGTGGCGATGGTGCCGCCGGGGTCGGGCAGGAGACCGTGGCGGAGCAGGAAGTCGATCAGGACGAGGTTGACGTTGAATTTCACGAGGTCGTCGGCGGCGAGCAAGTCGAGGATTTCGGCGGCGGGGCGGAGTTGGAAGCTTTCGACCTCGCCATCCGCCGGGGTGGGGATGAAGCTTTCCGGTAGTTCGACATCGTAGCAGACCAGCAGGTCGCGGCGGAGGCCTTCGGCCCGGTCCATCATGTAGGCGATGCGGGAAACCTCGGTGGCGCGGGCGAGGGTGGCTTCCGGGATCGCGGCTTCCTCGGCGGCTTCCTTGAGCAGGGTTTCACGCGGGGTCATGCCCGCCGAGATGCCGCCGCCGACGATGTTGTCGTATTTGCCGGGGTCGAGTTTTTTGGTGGCGCTGCGTTTGGCGATCCAGAGGTGGATGCCGTCCGGGCGGCGGCAGTAGCCGTTGAGGTGGACGCCTAAGCCGATGACGCCGAAGGCGGGCAGGGCGCCGCGATCGAGGATGGCGAGGACCGGGCCTTCGCTGCGGCTGCGGACATCGAAATCCTCGCGGCGGATGCGAAAGCCGAATGAGGGGGCGAGGGCAGCGGCGATCTCGTTGAAGTGCGGCGCGTTACGCGGGTCGATGGAGAGGCCGGTATCGGTTTCGGTGGCGAAACCCTCCAGCGCGGCGGCGAGGTCGGGTTTGACGTAGCCGATGTGGGCGGCGCCGATCGAGAGGCGGATGCGCTCGCCGGGGAGGCGGGCGTTGCGGCAGCGGGCGATCAGGTCGAGGCAGAGGGCGGTGGTGAGCTGACTGGTATGTCGTGCTTCGTTCTGTTCACCCATTTGCAATCCCGCGCTGCCATGCCATGTCGTTGTGATGGCCCGAACCGTCGAGATTGCCAAGAGCGACAGCTCCTGGACCACCGTTAAATCCCTGCTGCCGTATTTGTGGCCGAAAGGCGAACTCGGGCTGCGGGTGCGCGTGGTGCTGGCGGCGGCGGCGCTGATTCTGGCCAAGGTGGCGACCGTGATCGTGCCGATCATTTATGCGCACGCGGTCAATGCGCTGTCGCCCAAGGCGGGGCCGCTGGTGGTGCCGGCGGCGCTGATCGTGGCGTATGGGCTGGTGCGGATGGGAGCGGCGGGGTTCAACGAATTGCGCGATGCGCTGTTCGCCGCCGTGCAGCAGCGGGCGGCGCGCTCGGTCGGGCGGGAGACGTTCGAGCATCTGCATTCCCTGTCGATGCGGTATCATCTCGACCGGCAGACCGGCGGGTTGTCGCGGGTGATTCTGCGCGGGACCACCGGGATTCAGAACGTGCTGCGGCTGACCACGTTCAATGTGATCCCGACCCTGTTCGAGCTGTTCCTGACCATGGGGATTTTGTGGACGCTGTTCGACTGGCGCTACGCGGCGGTGACGCTGGCGGCGGTGGGCGGCTATATGGCGTTTACGTTTTCGTTCACCGCGTGGCGGATCAAGTTCCGCCGGCAGATGAACGAGACCGATAACGCGGCGCAGACCAAGGCGATCGACAGCCTGCTGAATTTCGAGACGGTGAAGTATTTCGGCAACGAGGCGCATGAGGCCGCGCGGTTCGACGAGAGCCTCGCCGCCTATGAGAGTGCCGCGGTCAAATCGCAGGTGTCGCTCAATGCGCTCAATCTCGGGCAGGCGATCATCATCGCGGCGGGGCTGGCGGTGATGATGCTGATGGCGGCGCAGGGGATCGTGGCGGGCAAGCTCAATATCGGG
>JAQTXO010000551.1 GCA_028688765.1 Acidiphilium sp.
CAATAACTCCGGTCGGGCACGCCCTCCCAGCGTCACACCACACACCAACCCCGCCACCGGCACCAAACGAAACCAGGCAGAGCCCACTTATCCTCTGCTGGGAACCATTCAGACGAACAAAATCTGGTCAGTTCAACAACGAACGTGAGATCCCAGCGACGAGTGGCGGATCGGGGCACTCCCTCCCTGGCCACTCTGCACGGACTACGGACCCAGCGAGCATGTTGAATGAAACAAACTATCGGGCGGAAACTAATATTCGGCGAGTCAGAAGAGCCTGATCGCGAAAAGTTTTACGCCGTGCTTTCGCGTCACTGCTTGAGTTTTGAAAGCCAGCCAGTTAATCGGTTAATTGGAAGAATGTTGGGGGGATTGTGATCAAAAGTGAGCGACCTACCCTAAAAGATGTTGCGCGTTACGCGAATGTATCGACTGCGACCGTCTCGTTTGTCCTGAACGCATCGAAGCGGGTTTCACCGCAAACGCGCACGCGGGTCGAACAAGCGCTGACCGCGCTTGGCTATCGCATCAGCCTTCAGGCGGTTGCTCTTCGAACGGGGCGGCATAAAGCCATTGGCTTGATATTGCCGGATTTGTTAAATCCATTTTTTTCAGGAATTGCGCAGGCTGTCACACAGAGTGCTTGGGCGCATGGACATGCTGTAATTCTTGCCGGTAATCCGAATACTGTGGGGCCGGACGCCCAAGAATTCAGAATGCTTGAGGAGAGGGTTGATGGTATAATCTGGATACCAGACGGTATTCCGAAGCTTCGTTCATTCACGCGCCCTCTCGTCATTCTTGATAGAACTCCGCCGAATCTTGCGCAATATGACTCCGTCAGTGTCGATCACTATGCAGGAGGGGTTGCAACAGCCGCTCTTGTACGCGACCTTGGTCGTAAACAAGTCGGCATCTTGGCTGGGCCAACTACCTCGCGGAGTGCGCAAAACCGCCTTGCTGGCTTTATTGATCACGCGCAAGGGCTGAATATCGTATGGCACCACGAAGCCGCATATGCACTCGAATTGTCTCAGGCTATTCTGCCTCTCTTAGGAGACCCACGGATCGATGTCGTTGTTGCGGCAAACGATATCGTCGCAATCAGCGTCTTACGAGAACTGAGGGCTTTGAAACGCAACGTTCCGAATGAAGTTGCCCTTATCGGTTTCGACGATATTCCATGGGCGGCTCTTACAGATCCGCCGCTGACGACCTTTCGGCAGCCGCTCGCGGACCTAGGGAACGAAGCGGTCACGATGTTGCTCGAACGGATTTGCGGCCATCGTGGGCCACCACGAAATCGCTTGCTGCCAGTATCAGTGGTCCATCGCGGCACCACTGCTCCTCGAGAGCAGCAGCGACAACAGGGAAGTCTGGACGAATTTGCTATAACGCACTGCCATTCCGGCAGTCGTCAATAAGGGGAAATACCATGTACGGTAAATCAAAAGCGACCATCGTTGGGAAAATTTCGATCGCAACCATAGTTTGTTGTGCCTGGACCGGCCTCGCTCACGCGCAAACTACCCAGCCTGCTGTTGCTAAACATTATACCTTTGGGATGCTGCTATCGACGCTAAACAATCCATATTTCGTTTCAATAAAGAAAGCGGCACAGGCGGAGGCAAGAACGCTTGGTGTATCGCTTCTCATAGAGGATGCGAATAATAGCTCCACTACCCAAAGCAATCAGATCGATACCCTTCTGGCTCGTAAGGTCGATGCCCTCCTAGTCAATCCAACTAATGCTAAATCGCTCATTCCAGCCATTCGCAAAGCCAATGCGGCCCACGTCCCGGTCGTGTTTATCGACCGCAAAACCGATGGCGGCAAAGCTATCGCTTATTTTGCTTCAGATAATGTTCAAGCGGGAGCGCAGGCGTGCCGCTACATTGTCCGTCGTCTGCATGGAAAAGGCAATATTGCAATTCTCCTCGGGATTCCTGGGGCGTCTGCCACCAATGAGCGGAGTGCCGGATGCGATCGCGTATTGGCAAAGCAACCGGGCATCAAAGTCGTTGCACGCCAAACGGCGAAATTTAGTCGCCAGGATGGTTTGTCGGTAATGCGTGACATCCTGATCGCCCACCCGACTTTGAATGCCGTCTATGCGGAAAACGGTCAAATGGCGATTGGTGCCATGCACGCCATTGAAGCTGCTGGTAAGCAGAAGAACGTATTCATCACTATGATTGGTAGCGGAAGCACCGAGCAGACTGCTCTGATCCGGCAAGGCCATATCGCGCTGAGCGTTGCCCAACAGCCGGGAGTGATGGCCGCGATGGGAGTTGAAGCGGCTTACAACAAACTCAAGAGTGGGATGTTGTTCGTTCCGGTTCCGCTAAAAATGGATATGGCCCCACGGGCCAAGTGATCGATGCCTCCCATTGTAGCACAAGAAGCCGCCGTCCCGGGGCAGTCCCCTCTTCTCAAACTCGAAGGTATTCGACGCCGATTTGGTGCCATCGAGGCCTTGCGTGGCATTAATCTCACAATAAACCCGGGCGAGGTCTTGGCTCTGCTAGGCGATAATGGCGCTGGAAAATCCACATTGATCAAGATCATCGCCGGAGCCCAGCCGCCCAGCGATGGGATTATGAATTTTGCCGGAGCACCCGTAACTAGATTCGATC
>JAQTXO010000552.1 GCA_028688765.1 Acidiphilium sp.
CGGTGTTCACCAGCACAATCCCGTCTTCCGCCCGTTTGTAGGAAGCGCCGGTCGGACACACAGTGACGCATTGCGGTTCTTCGCAATGCAGGCAGGAGCGCGGGAAATTCACGGTCCGGCCGCCGCAGCCATCGTTCCTGCCCTCGGCCTCGTAGGAGTGAATCCGGTTGAACCATACGCCGTCCGGTTCGGCACCGTATTTATCGTAATCGGGCAGCGGGGCATAATGCCCGCCGGTGTTCCACTCCTTGCAGTTCACCGCGCAGGCATGACAGCCGACGCAGGTATCGAGATCAATCACGAGACCGAGTTTCTTGGCGTTGGGCTGGGGCTGTGGCAGAGAGGTCATTCGGCGGCGGCTTTCGGCGAATAGGCAGACGGGGGCATCATCGGTTGGGTTTCCTCAAGTGTATCCGGCGCGCATTTCTCGATCCGCACGGTCAGGTCGAACCACGCCGCCTGCCCTGTGACCGGATCGGAGTTGGAAGCGCGGTGTCCCGCGCCATCCGCCGGGAGATATTCGGAAATGATGTGATTGAGCAGGAACCCGCGCCGCGCTTCCGGCGCATCGTTCGCGAGCGCCCAGGCGCCGGTGCGTTTGCCGATCGCGTTCCAGGTCCACACGGTGTTCGGGTTGACGCCCTCCATCACGCGGATCTGGCATTTCACCCGGCCGTTGCGTGATTCCACCTCGATCCAGTCGTCATCGACCAGATCATGCCGTGCTGCCAGATCGCGGTGCAGATAGAGCCGGTTTTCCGAAAGGATCTGGCGTAACCACGCATTTTGCGATCCCCACGAATGATACATCGCCATTGGCCGCTGGGTGATCGCATGCAGTGGAAACCGCTGCAGATCGGTCATGGTCTCCTCGACCGGGGGATACCAGATCGGCAACGGGTCCATCACGGTCCGGACCTGCGCGCGTAGCCGCTCCGGCGGCACCCGGCTGCCGTGACCTTCCGCCGCCAGACGAAATTTCTGCAGGATTTCACTGTATAGATGCAGAACGATCTGCGCATCGGAGTCGATCAGCCCCATGTCTTTCGCCCCCGTGAGATAGGCGCGGTTGGCGTGCTTGTAGTAAAGCTGCTCCGCCGGCAGGTGATGCCGCCAGAACCCTTTGTTCTCGACATATCGTTGCAGTTGGTCCGGGTTCGGCGCGCCTTTGCCGATCGCGGTGCCATCCGCGCCGCGAAACCCGGCCAGCGGTCCGACCCCCGGCTTGCGCTGGTGATTGACCATGTAATCGGCGTAGGAATCGTAAAGTTTCCTGCCCTCCGCATCCACGAAATGGGGCAGGCCGAGCCGTCCCGCCAGATCGATCAGCACATCCTGGAACGGTCGCACATCCCGATCCGGCTTGAGCACCGGCACGCGGATCGCGTCCGCCGGACCATGCGCAGACCCGATCGGCCGATCGAGCAACGAAATACAATCATAACGCTCAAGATAGGTGGTATCCGGCAGAACCAGATCGGCGTAGGCGACCGTTTCCGATGCAAAGGCATCGGCATAGATTACGAACGGGATCCGGTAATTGCCCGCTCCGTCATGATCCGCCAGCATCCGCGTGGTTTCGCCCGGATTCATCGCGGAGTTCCACGCCATGTTCGACATGTAGAGGAACAGCGTATCGATCCGCTCCGGGCCGCCTGCATGAGCTTCGGCGATCGCCATGTGCATCAGCCCGTGGATGCCAAGCGGAGCTTCCCACGAAAATGCGTGGTCCAGCCTCAAGGCTTCGCCATCATCATCGACCAGCAGATCCTCCGGTCCCGAGGGAAAACCGAGCACTGTTGCGGTGAGCGAACCATCCGCGTCGTGCACCGCGCCTCCCGGTCCCGGCCCGGCCGGGATCGGCTTCGGATAGGGCGATTTGTAACGCCAGGAACCGGGGGTATCGACCGCGCCGATCAGCATCTGCAATACATGGATCGCCCGGCATGTGTGAAACCCGTTGGAATGCGCTGAAATTCCGCGCATCGCGTGCATCGCGACCGGTCGCCCGGTCATTGTCGGATGGGTGCGTCCGGCGGTGTCGGTCCATTGTTGATCGAGACTGATCGCCTGGTTGAACGCCACTTCCGCAATCTCGCCGGCGATCCGGCGAATATCGGCAGCCGCCACGCCGCAGCGCGCCGCCACCGCTTCGGGGGCATAGGAGGAATTGGAGTAACGCTCTGCAAGTATGGCAAACGCGGGCCGCGCTGTTCTACCGTCCGCGAGGGTAAAGCTGCCGAGCAGTGCTGGATCGATGCCGAGCGCAGCGGCATCGACCAGTTCCTGCGCTCCACGATCGAACGCCAGGACCCGCCCCGCTTCATCGCGCGCAAGCAGCCCGTTATCGGCAGCTCCGGGCGCGTCGATCACCAGGTAGTGCGCGTTGGTGTAGCGGATCAGGAATTCGGTATCGACCGATCCGCTTTCCAGCAGGCAATGGATCAGCGCCATCACGAACAGACCGTCGGTGCCCGGCGTGATTGCAACGAACTCGTCCGCGATCGCCGAATATCCGGTGCGGATCGGGTTGATGGAAACGATTTTGGCGCCACGCGACTTCAATGTGGCGAGGCCGAGCTTGATCGGGTTGGAATCGTGGTCCTCCGCGACGCCGAACAGCAGGAACAGCTTC
>JAQTXO010000553.1 GCA_028688765.1 Acidiphilium sp.
TCACCTTGGTAGATTGCCGAGGAAATTGCGCTCTACGATGGGTTTTCGAGGTTGGCGGATATCGATCGTCTCGCCGGTCAATTGGGCCGTCGTCCGGGCGTTGTGACGGGAAGGTTGAAGTCGCTGGGGCTCGTCGAGATGGGCCTCGATGGATGGCTCACGGTTTGCTCGCCGAAGCCGGACTTCAGGCCGATCGCAACGCTAGCCGAGCCCGGTGATCGACAGGAAAAACGCGACCGGACCGCTTTCAGGCGTCCGGACATGGCCTCGCTGAATGCGAGCGAGCAATATTGCATCCGCATGTTCCGTAAAATTCCCCGCAGCCGTCGAAAGGAGTTGTTTTTAGTTATGCGCATTTTGGCAACCGCAGGACCGCTCGAGGATACCGAGCCGCCCCCCTCCGATGAGGGCGATGCGGCTGATCCTCATGACAGCGTTCCCTGCTGATGTGTGGCCGGATCGCGCAGGCTTTTCCCGAGGGTGCGCTCGATCGTCTGGTCGGGTTTCCCGAGGCGCGGATACCACGCGGCCAACGCTGGAATGTCTCACCCAGCCAGGACGTCGTCGCGGTGCTGCGGGGCGAGGGGGGTGAGCGCCGCCCGTGTCTGCCGGACTGGGGGTTCGTTGCCCCGTGGGAGAAGATCGCTGAGACCGCGCGCATCCGGCCGATCAATGCCAAGGCGGAGACCGTCGCGGCGAGCAAGCTGTTCGGCAGTTCATTCAAGGCGCATCGGTGTCTGGTCCCGGTGCGGTGCTGGTACGAATGGAAATCGGTCGCGCCGGGGCTGAAACAGCCTTACGCGATCGGGCGCACGGACGGCCTGCCGATCACGCTGGGCGGGATTATCTCGCTCCGGCGGCCCCATCGGGATTTTCCGGCGGAACTCTCGCTCGCGATCATCACGACGCCGGCACCGGAAGAACTCTCCGATATCCATGGCCGGGCGCCGCTGGTGGTTGGTGAGGCCGATTGGCCGATCTGGCTTGGCGAGCGATCCGGGGATCCGTGCGCGGTTCTCGCGCGGAGCGACACCGGGGAGATTTCAGCATGGCCGGTGTCCCGGATGGTCAACCGTGTCGGCACGGATGGTCCGGCGCTGATCGAGCCGGTGGAGATCGAGGCCTGGGCGATGGGGATCGAGGGCCACGCATGAGGTATAAGCCGGACAGGGCAAACGACGGCTCAATCATGGAGAGGGCGTGAGCGGGCGGGGCAGGGGCGGCGATAGTTTCGCCGACGCGCCGGCACCGGCGCTGCAGCGCATGGTCGGGCGGTGGCCGGTTGCGAGCGCCGTCATCCTGATTGCGACCTACGCCGCGATCGCGGTCCACACCGGAATGGCGGCATGGCGTTTTCCGATCACCGGCGAATTCGGCAGGCTGGGGATCATCGTGGTCTGGCTTGCGCTCATGATTCTTCTGTCCACGATGTGTTGGACGTTCTGGGTTGCCAGTCGCCTGCGGTGGGTTCGGGGGCAGATCATGGCAGCGACAGCGAACGACAACGGACCTGAGACGGCGCAGATCATCCGCAACGGCGCGCGTCTGGTTGCCCTGTCAGAGCGAAGCCATCTCGCTATCGAGTGGTCACTCTGGGCCGGGCTTGTGCTGGCGGCGATCGGCATCGGCCTGGTGATCCGAGCCCACGCCTGACCGGGCGGCGAACCAGGAGGTCGCGACTGTCGAGGCATGGTCGCCGGGTGATCAGCTTATGCCGGTTTTCGTCAGGACATCGTTCCAGTCTTTCGCTTGGCCATCTGCTCGCAACCGCTCGATGGTCACGACAACCGGCGCGATCACGGTCTCGATCCGGGCGGCATGATGATCGCCGGCCTGATCGGCATCCGTTGCAATGACCAGAGTGCCGCCGAGCGATGCCGTATGCTCGACCAGATGGCGCAGCGTCGTGACGGTGCCTGGCCCCAGCCCGCCGGTGGTGGCGACATAGATCGTGTCCGTCCGTCCGGCTTCGAGCGCGGCGAGGCTCAATGCGTCGATCGGGGCTTCGGTCACCGCGACCCGCCGGCAATCTCCGATCGCACCGCCAGGTGCGAACCGGAACAGGCTCTTCTGTCCACCCCGAAGCACCCCGCGAAAATCAGGCCCCCGCGCCTCGATCCCGGTCAGCAGGCCGTTGTGATCCCGATGGGCGAACCAGGCGCAGCCGAACCCACCTGCCCGGACGCAATCCTGGGCCGCAGCGGCGGTGAGGATGGTGGCGGGCAAGTGTCGTTCGCCGGCCAGATAGGCCCAGGCTTTCGTGGTCGGGCGCAGCGGGGGCTTGCTCTGCCAGCGGAGGAGCGGGGACCGGACCGGGGCCGGATCCGACGTTACACTGGCGCTCGCAACCGGTCGGGACGGGGCGATGCCGGCGATCGCGCGCAGGGTCTTGCGGACATGCCCGAAATTGCATTCCGGGTGGAGGAACTGGATCAGGCTGAAGCAGTCCCCTTTCTCCGCGCCGAGCGGGTTCCACCAGCCTTTGTCGTCATGGGTGACGATCAGGATCTCGCCGGCACCGCGGCGGTATTTCACGGCGCGCCGTGAGCTTGCGGCGGCATCGACCTGCCATCCTTCGCGTTCGAGGATGACCGCGCAGGAGACGGTCCGCCGCAGATGACCGACCTCGTT
>JAQTXO010000554.1 GCA_028688765.1 Acidiphilium sp.
TGGGACACGGCACGCACCGTCTTTTCATTTGCGGTAAGACGAAAACCAGACAGCAATGAGTGCCTCGACCCGTCCGAAATGAGACGTTTATACCATTGGCTCAATGCCGATTGTTCCGAAGCGTTTGAGAATCCGGGTGAACGGACACTCGCTGCTCGAATTTGCCATATCGGCCAACCGGTCTCACTTCCAAACTCGTATGGCGGCAAAACTGGCTGGCTGCGCGTTTCTGCCGGTGCGCGTCTATTTTCCGGCGAGCCATCGCATCATCATCTCAGCTTTGAACGGCGAATGGATCGCGAGCTGTCGGATCTTAGAATTATCTTCGACAAAACAATCTTGCTGCGGAACAAGTGGTCAAGCTTATCGGCACTGGATCCACGCCCCAGCTATCGATGACACGACCGCCCGATCTCGACGGTGATGCGTTGTTTCAATTGATCAGCGCACTCTGAAGGGCGGCCAACCCTTCCTGAAGAACGTCATCGCGAACAGTGAGCGGTACCAGGAGGCGGATCGTATTGGCATTCACGCCGCAGGACAGCAGGATCAGCCCCGCCTCGCGTGCTTTAGCGATCACCCGCTTTGTTTGATCGGCGTCCGGTATGTGCCCTCCGCGCTCCTGCACGATATCGAAAGCGATCATGGCACCCGGACCGCGGATTGCCGAAATCGGCACAACATCGTTTCGCCCCGCGATGCTCTTGAGATGAGCCGTCATGGTGGCACCGATCAAATTCGCCCGATCAATCAATCCCTCGTCCTGAATGACGTCGAGAACGGCAAGTGCAGCGGCACACGCTAGGGGGTTCCCGGCGTAGGTGCCGCCAAGCCCACCCGGTTCGGGGGCGTCCATAATTGCGCCGCGACCAATTACACCCGAAAGTGGAAAGCCGCCGGCCAGCGATTTGGCAACTGTCATCAAATCGGGTTTCACGCCCATATGCTCGACGCCGAACATCTTGCCGGTTCGACCAAACCCGGTCTGTACCTCGTCGGCGATCAGCAGGATCCCGTGCTTGTCGCACAGTGACCGCAATGCCTGGAACAGCTCCGGAGGGGCGGGGATAAACCCGCCTTCACCCTGAACCGGTTCGATCACGATAGCTGCAACCCGTGATGGCTCGATGTCGGCGCGAAACAGCATTTCGATGGCCCGCAAGCTGTCATCGACATCGACCCCGAATGGCTCAAACGGAAAGGGGACGTGATATATCTCACCCGGCATAGGACCAAAATTGCGCTTATATGGCAGAACTTTCCCGGTCATCGCCATCGTTAGTAGCGTCCGCCCGTGATACCCCCCGGCAAACGTGATGATCCCGGGTCGTCCGGTTGCTGCACGGGCAATTTTGATGGCGTTTTCAAGCGCCTCCGCCCCGGTGGTGAGAAATATCGTCTTTGCCGGGCCCGCGATCGGGGCAATCGCGTTCAGCCGCTCGGCAAGTTCGATGTAGGGTTCGTAGGGTGTAACCTGAAAACATGTATGGGTGAACCGCTCAAGCTGCGCCTGAACCGCCGCAATCACTCTGGGGTGCCGATGGCCAGTGTTTAATACCGCGATACCTCCGGCGAAATCCACGTAGCGGCGTCCTTCGACATCCCAGATTTCCGCATTTTCCGCGCGAGCCGCATAGACCGAGTGCGCAATGCCAACCCCTCTCGCGACCGACGCCTCATGTCTGGCTCGAAGTTGCGCGTTCAAATCGGTCATGAAACTTTCCCCAATGCGAAATCAGTGTTCGATAGTGGGCGCCACGGTGAACTCGGCCTCCGTTGCTGCCGTGATGTCGGCAACCGTCACATCGTCCGGCTTGTCGACGAGTTCGAGTGATGGCGACCTCTCGGGATGAATATTGAACACCGCAAGTTCGGTAATGATCATGCTGACAACGCCCTTCCCAGTCAGCGGCAGGGAGCAGGATCTCAGAATTTTTGGTGCTCCTTTGGCAGTATGCTCCATCAGGACCACGACCCGCGGAACTCCCGCGACCAGATCCATGGCACCGCCCATACCTTTCACCATTTTGCCAGGGATCATCCAGTTTGCCAGATCGCCATTTTCTGCGACCTGCAAAGCCCCAAGGATCGAGATGTTGATATGCCCACCGCGGATCATACCGAACGACGCGGCGCTATCGAAAAAGCTGGTTGTGGGTAGAGCTGTCACGGTCTGTTTGCCGGCATTGATCAGGTCGGCATCCTCTTCCCCTTCGTAGGGGAAAGGACCGATCCCGAGCATACCGTTCTCCGAGTGCAACTGAACCGAAATGCCGGGCGGAATGTGATTGGCGACCAGAGTCGGAATGCCGATTCCGAGATTGACATAAAATCCGTCGCGCAGCTCTTGCGCCGCCCGGGCCGCCATCTGGTCACGCGTCCATGCCATCTTATGGGTTCCTCAAGCGCGCTTGCGCACAGTGCGTTGTTCGATCCGCTTTTCGACATGATCGAGGACTACGATCCGTTTGACGAAAATACCAGGCGTTACCACGTGGTCACCATCGATATCCCCCGGCTGAACAAGGTGTTCGAGCTCGGCGACCGTCATGCGCGCCGCCGTGGCCATTGTCGGATTGAAGTTCCGCGCGGGCTTGCGATACACCAGATTGCCTTCGGTGTGTCCCTT
>JAQTXO010000555.1 GCA_028688765.1 Acidiphilium sp.
CGCCAGTCCCGATCAACGTCGCACCTATAGGGCCGGTCTCGCGGCGCTGCGTCGCTACACCCGTTATCTGCCGATTTCCCACGCCACCGCCGCCCGGCTTCACAGCGTGTTCCCCCGAAGTGCGGGCAAGGCCGATGTCACCGGTGTTGCCCTCCGCGACTCGCTGCGCCCGACCGGCCCAACGCCCGATCTCGCCTCACGCGCCGGCACATTGATCGTCAGCGGCGATGACGCGCGCAAGAACCCCGAAATCGTCATCGATGCGAGGCTTCCCGGCCCGATCCGCTTCGTCGGCATCCATGACCCGAGCACCCGCGCCCGCCTCACCGCACGTCACGTGGCAAAAGGCGGCGCCCCGGACTCGCTCCACTTCCTGCCCCAGCTCGACGATACCGAACTCGCCCGCGCCTATGCCTCCGCCCGGCTCGTGATCGCCCCCTCGCGCGCGGAAGGGTTCTCGATGCCGGTGATCGAGGCGATCGCGCAGGGCACGCCGGTTCTGGCGGCCGACGAACCGGCCCAGGCCGAACTCATCCCGTCCGCCCGGGACCGCTTCGATCCGGACGATGCCGCAACCCTCGCAACGACCGCGCGACGGCTTCTCACCGACGATACCGCCTGGCAAGAAATCACGGACCGCCAGGCCCCGGTCTGGCGCGATTTCACCACTGAAGCCGTCGCCGCCCGGCTCTGGGCCCCGTTCGATCATCTCGCAGCCCCCGCGATCCTGCGCTCCGCCCGCCCGCGCATCGCTCTGCTGTCGCCTCTGCCACCCACCTATTCCGGCTGTGCCGACCACAGCGCCGGCCTGCTCGACGAAATCCGCCACCACGCCGAGGTCACCGCCTTCAGCGACACGATCGCACCGGTTCTCACGGAAGGCGTGGCGTTCGGTGGCCGGGCGGATGGCACGATCATGAACTCGTCGCGCTTCGATGCGCTGATCACGGTCCTCGGCAATTCGATCTTCCACCGCACCGAAATGCGCCTTCTGCTCGACTACGGCGCGGCGGCGATCCTGCACGATGCGCGCATGATGGGCTTCTACCTCAGCGCCTGCGGGACCGCGCGCGCAAGGGGCGTCGCCGCCGCCGAACTTGCCCGCGATGTCACCGATCGCGACCTCGATTCCTGGGAACTCGACCAGTTTGCGATGCCCGCCCGGTTCATCGGTGAAATCGCTGCAGCCGCGAGTCCCTTGATCGTCCATGCCGCAGACACCGCCCGGTTCGTCGCCGCACGGCATGGCGTTCAACCGGTCCTCCTGCCGCTGCCACCGTACCGCCTGCCGGACCCCGCCAGCCTCACCCGGGAAGGCCGCGCCGCAGCGCGCGCGCGGCTCGGCCTCGAACCCGATCACCTGCTTGTCGCAAGTTTCGGCCATGTCCATCCGGGCAAGGACCCCTACCGCACCATCGACGCTTTCGCCTGCCTCGCCGCGATCAGGCCATGCCGCTTCGCCCTGGTCGGCGCCGGCAATCCCGGTTTGATCGCGGCGCTCGCCGCCCATGCCCACGCGCATGGCATCCCGTCCGGATCGATCGCCCTCGGCCCCGATCAGGTGAACGAGCAGGCCTATCGCGACTATCTCGCCGCCGCCGATGCCGCCCTGCAACTCCGGCGCGCCCCGCCCGGCAGTATTTCCGGTGCCCTGATGGATATCGCCGCCGCCGGCCTTCCCGGCGTAGCGGCGGCCACGCTGACCGAAGCGCTCCAGCCGCCCGCCTATATCCACCCGGTCGACGATAACGCCGACCCCGCCGAAATCGCTGCCGCGCTCGCACTCCTCCTCGATCAGGACCGCGCCCCGATCGAGGCGCAGCGCCGCGATTTCGTCGCCCGCCGCAGCATGGCGCGGTACGCGCGCACCCTGCTCGATGCGGTCATGTCATGAGCCCGCTTGTGTCCTGCCCGCAGCCATCCTAATTCCTCAGCCATGAACGACGATACCATTCATCCCGAAGCCGAACCGGTCCCCGAGACCATCGACTCCCCTAACGACCCGGCCCCCACCGCCGAGGCGCGGATTGCCGCGCTCGAAGCCGAAGCCGCCGAGTACCGCGACAAATGGATCCGCGCCCAGGCCGAGATGGAAAATCTGCGCGCCCGCACCCGGCGCGAGGTCGAGGATGCACGGCTGTACGCCGTGCAGAAATTCGCGGGCGATGTCGCCGAGACCGCCGAGAATCTCCGTCGTGGCCTCGAATCCCTGCCCCCCGCCGCACCCGACGAATCCGAGCTTCTGGCCAAATTGCGGGACGGTTTCGCGGGCGTCGAACGCAGCTTCGTCGCCATGCTGGAGCGTAACGGCATCAAGGCCGAGGAACCGGTCGGCGCGATGTTCGATGCCAACCGCCATCAGGCAATGGCCGAGCAGGAGACCAGCGATGCCCCACCCGGCACGATCATTCAGGCCTGGAGCCGCTCATGGCTGCTCAACGGTCGTCTGCTGAAACCCGCCATGGTCGTGGTCGCGAAAGCGCCTGCATCCCCGCATGACAGTCATCTCGATGTCGAAGCCTGAAATTTAACCAAATCTTGATCGCCTGCCGTTAATTTCGCGGCAATCACAAAATCGGCTCTTGTGCCCGAAGGGTCGCTTCAATACATCTTGGGCGTGAAACA
>JAQTXO010000058.1 GCA_028688765.1 Acidiphilium sp.
CCATGCCGGTCGGCGTCATCCGCCTCGCCGAACGCGCGGCGGACGATCCGGCCCGCGCAAAACTCATCGTCGCCGAGGAACTCGAAGCCGTCCCGTTCCTCGCCGAAGGCAGCGGCGGCGATCTCTACGTCTCCGGCGGGGCGTTCCGGGCGCTCGCACGGATTCATATCGCCCAGACCGGCTATCCGCTGAACATGGTCCACCACTACACGATCGGCCGGGACGAAGCGCGCGATCTCGCCACCGTCGTCGCCGAAGCGAGCCGCAAATTCATCGAACGCATGCCCGGCGTCGCCCGCAAACGCATCGACGATCTCCCCTACGCCGCCATCATCCTCCGCCGCCTGCTGCGCGCGACCAATGCCGCCCGCGTGGTGTTCAGCGCCAACGGCCTGCGCGAAGGCTGGTTCCTTCGCCAGTTGCCACCGAAAATGCGTAAACAGGACCCGCTGGTCGCCGCCGGTCGCGACCTCACCGTCGGCCTGCTACGCGATGCCGCCCTGCCGGATGCGCTGATCGCCTGGACCGCCCCGCTCTTCCCCACCGAGACCGATCCCCAGCGCCGCCTCCGCGAAGGCGCCTGCTGGTTCTCCGACATCGGCAATCACGAACATCCCGAATACCGCGCCGAACAGGCGTTCCTGCGCGTGCTCCGCCAGACCGGCGTCGGCCTCGACCATCACGCCCGCGCCTTCCTCGCCCTCACTCTGGCGCTGCGCTACGAAGCGCCGGCCGACAGTGCGTTCCTTGCCCCGGCGCGCGCCCTGCTCGACATGGCCGCCGCCCGTCGCGCCGAAACCCTGGGTGCCGCACTCCGCCTCGCCTACACGCTCTCGGCGGGCACACCGGCCCTCCTCGCCGCCACGCGCCTCGCGACCGAGGACGACCGTCTGATCCTCACCCTCGATGCCTCCAGCGGCGTCTTCGCCGGCGACCCGATTGAACGCCGCCTCGCCCGCCTCGCCTCGATGGTCGGGATGGAAGCCGAAACAAGGCTGATCTGAACCGCCGCCGCTGGCCTACCCCCAGGGCCCCAGCGCCGCGCGCCGCGCCCGCCCGGCGACATAGAGCGCCCAGACCCCGAACGGCAGCAGCGGCGCAAAAATCACCACCGGCTTCAAATCGGTCGGCGCGTGCAGGAACGCGACAACCACCGCCCCCCCGAATGCCGCGAACCCCCAGTAGATCGCCGCGATCCACCGTGCATCCATCCCGGCCCGATGCGCCACCTGATACAAATGCCCCCGATGCGCCCGCGCCAGATTCTGCCGCGCCACGGCCCGCCGCACCAGCGTGAAACTCACATCGAGCAGCACCCCCGAAAGCAGCAGCGGCACGACCAGAAACGAGAGCGACACGCGCTGGTAATGCGTCGCGGCAATCCCCAGCACCGCCAGCATGAATCCGCAGAACTGGCTGCCGACATCCCCCATGAAAATCCGCGCGCGCGGGTAGTTGAACGGCAGAAACCCGGCCACCCCGCCCGCCAGCAGCAGCGCCGTGGTATAGACGAAAAACCCGCCATGCAGCCCCGCGATCCCGGCCAGAAACAGGCACGCCACCAGCGTGGTCCCCGCCGCCAGCCCGTTCAACCCGTCGATGAAGTTCATCGCGTTGGTCACGTACAAAATCCACCCCAGCGACAGCACCGGCCCGAACCACCCCAGTTCCACCCCGCCAATCAACGGAAAATCGAACTTCCGCGCCGACAATCCCGCCCCCACCGCCACCAGCGCCGCCACGAATTGCGCGCCCAGCTTCACCAGAAACGGAAAATCGAACAGATCGTCGAGCAACGAAACCACGGCAATCAGCACCGCCGCCGCAATCACCCCCAGAAACAGCGGCGCCGCCAGCCGCGAGACCTCGCCATACCGGTACAGCAGCGAAATCCCCAGCAGAAACGACGCCACGATCCCGACCCCGCCCGATTTCGGCGTCACTCGCGTATGCGCCTTGCGGGCATCCGGCCGGTCCGGCACCCCCACCGAAATCATGGTCCGCACCACGATGCCCGAAAACAGGGCGAGCCCCGCGAGCAAGGCCAAATGACGCGGCAGCGCCAGCGTCGCGAAATCCGGATGCGCAACGAATTGAACAGGGCTCATGCGGCGCGGACCATGGCGGAACTTGCCGCGCGACTCAATCGGTCCCCCCGCCGCTCCTGCACCCGGTCCCGCCTTGGGCCGGGGCAGGACCGCATCGGTTCAGCCAACCAGGCGCAGGCGCTCGTTGCGCGGCACCATCAGCTTCTCATAGGTGTCCAGATAATCCTCGGCCATCCGCCGTGCGGTGAACCGGCGTTCGAACTCCGCCCGGATCCGGGTGCGTGGCAGCGTATCGATCCGCCGCAACGCCGCAACCGCTTCCTCCTCGGTCTCGACGATGAACCCGGTCACACCATCCTCGATGATTTCCGGCACCGAGCCATGCCCATAGGCAATCACCGGCGTGCCGCACGCCATCGCCTCGATCATCACCAGCCCGAACGGCTCCGGCCAATCGATCGGCATCAGCAGCGCCTTGGCCCCCGAGAGGAACTCCGGCTTGTTCCGGTCATCGATCTCACCGATCAGATCGGCATCCGGCCCCAGCATCCGCTTGATAGTCGTCGCGTGATACTCGATATCCGCGCGATCGACCTTTGCCGCCAGCTTCAAATTCATCCCCGCCGCGCGGGCAATCCGGATCGCCCGGTCAGGCCGCTTTTCCGGGCAGATCCGCCCGAGGAACGCCACATACTCCTGCGCCATCGGTCGCGGCGTCAACAAATATTCCGGCAACCCGTGATGGATCGTGGCCACGAAATTCGCCTCCGGCAGCGGCAGGCGCTGATTATCCGAAATCGACACCACGTTCATCGGCGGCAACCCCGCAAACACCGGGCGCAACTCCGGCAAATCGAGCCTGCCATGCAACGTCGTCACGAACGGCACCGCCTGGCGCGAGAACAGCGAAGCCGGCCAGTAATCCATATGAAAGTGCAACACGTCGAACTCGTGCGCCATCGCGCGGACCCGCTCCATCAGCAGCATATGCGGCCCCATGAAGTCACGGATCGTCGGGTCGAGCCGCAATGCGCGCGGCCACACCGCCTCCAGCTTCGCCCGCGTCACCGAATCACCGCTCGCGAACAGAGTCACATCGTGGCCCATCGCCACCAGTTCTTCCGTCAGAAACGACACCACACGCTCGGTGCCGCCATACAATTTGGGCGGCACGGCTTCGGTCAAGGGGGCAATCTGGGCAATACGCATCACGTTCAACTCCTGTGAGTGGATCAACAATAATCGACTGTGTTTCCAACCACGGCGAGAGTTAAAACCCGGTACGGCGAAGGTTGGGCACCCCCGCCACAATCCTGCCGCATTGCTGACCGGCCTTTTGTCCGTGTCAGGCAACCTCTCCGATATAATGACGATCTTTTGCAAATACGAGCCGTCATCGTCGCCCTATCCCGTTCCGACCGCAAATTGAATGTATAATTCGCCACCGTTGCGCCATCTCTGCCGCTCACATCACGGCCGATTTAATGATTCCATCGCGGCATGAGGCAGAAACCGGCCCCCGTGGTCGCGCAGAAACCGCAGCATCGCATCCGAGGCGGGCATCATCGCGCGCTCCGCCAGATGCACGACGAACCATTGCCGCACGATCGGCAGTCCCAGAATATCGAGCAGCACCAGCCGGCCATCCGCCACCTCGGCATCCACCGTATGCGCCGAAATGAACGACACCCCGAGCCCCGCCATCACCGATTGCTTGATCGTCTCGTTGCTGCCGATCTGCATACCGATCCGCGGTGTGATATTGGCCTCGGCACAGTAATACTCCATCAACCGCCGCGTCCCGCTGCCCGCCTCGCGCACCAGCATGGTCTCGCGGTTGAGTTCCGATGGATCGATATTGCGGACTCCGGCGAGCCGATGCCCCGGCTGCGCGATCATCACATGCGGATGATCGCCGATCTCGTCGGCACTCACCTTCATCTCGGTCGGTGGCCGTCCCATGATCGCGAGATCCACCACATGATGCATCAACCCGTCGATGATCTCGTCGCGATTCCCCACGATCAACCGCAGATCGATCCCCGGATGCGCCTCGGCGAACGCCGCCAGCGCGCGCGGCGCATAATATTTCGCCGTGCTGATGATCCCCACCCGGATCTCGCCCCGCTCCGCCCCGGCGATTGCGGCCAGCGTCGCCGCCGATTCCCGCAGCACCGCCTCGATCCGGCTGGAGGCATCGGCAATCACCAGCCCGCCCTGGGTCAGCACCATCCCCCCCGCCGACCGCTCGACCAGCACGATCCCGAGCTGATCCTCCAGCGCCTTGACCTGCAAGGTCACCGCAGGCGGCGACACGTTCAGCTCGCCCGCCGCGCGGGTGACCGAGCCATGCTTATGCAGGGCGGCAATCGCCCGCAATTGACGCAAGGTGATGTTCATACCGGAACTTAGTAGAACTTAATGTCGCCCTCGACAAATTAAGTCGTTCTACGCGACGCCCGATGCGTCCCCCAGAACGGCACGAAAAACACCAGCGCCACCACATAGGCGAACACCGCGACATAGATAACCGTGAACACCCAGAGCGGAAAACCCCAATAGATCACCCCGTTGATGAAATGCATGATCATCGGCGGCGGGGGCGCAGCACCGCCCTCCAGCCGACCCTGCCAGATCGTCAGAATACAGGCCCGCCCCGCCAGCGCCTGCCCCGCCACGATCGCCAGCAGAACGAGATGCAGCAGCCGCAGCCACGCCACCCGCACGATCCGCCAGCCCAGCGCCGCGCCCAGCGGGATCACGATCAACCCCGCGATGTTGAACGCAATGATCACGAGATGCGACGCCAGAATCGCCTCGGCCAGCCTGACATGTTCCATGCCGATCATGTATGCCTGCCGAATGGATCGAGGAGTAGGGCCCCGCGCACATAGTCACGATGTCGTCGTTCTCGGTGCCGGTGCCGCCGGGCTGATGGCGGCAATCACCGCCGGCCAGCGCGGGCGCTCGGTCCTCGTGCTCGACCACGCCGACGAGCCCGGCAAAAAAATCCTGATCTCCGGCGGTGGCCGCTGCAACTTCACCAATCTCGAAACGTCGGCCGACCGGTTCTTCTCCGCCAATCCCCATTTCGCGAAATCCGCCCTGTCGCGCTACACCCCGCACGATTTCATCGCCCTGATCGAACGCCACACCATCGCCTGGCACGAAAAAACCCTCGGCCAGCTGTTCTGCGACGGTTCGGCCCGCGCCATCGTCGCCATGCTGCTCGCCGAAGCCGCAGCCGCCCATGTCACACTCCGCCTCGGCTGCCGCATCACCGATGTCGCAAGGCCGGACCGCTTCCACATCGAAACCGATGCCGGAACCGTCATCGCCCACTCCCTCATCCTCGCCACCGGCGGCCTGTCGATCCCCAAACTCGGCGCGACCGGCCTCGCGCACGACATCGCCCGCCGCTTCGGCCTCGCCGTGGTGCTGCCCCGCCCGGCACTGGTCCCGTTCACCCTCGCACCAACCGATCTCGCCCGCACCCAGAACCTCGCCGGCGTCGCCCAACCCGTCCTCGCGCGCTGCGGCAACACTGCCTTCCGCGAAGCGATGCTGTTCACCCATCGCGGCCTGTCCGGTCCGGCCATCCTGCAACTCTCCACCGCCTGGCACGAGGCGGCACCGATCACGCTCGACCTGCTGGACCGCGTGGACCATCCCGCCCTGCGCCCGCGCAAGCGCGCCCGTCCCCGCGCCGCGCTCCGCACCATCATGGCCGACCTCATGCCCGCCCGCATGGTCGATACCTTCATCCCCGCGCACCTCGCCGCCCAGCCGATCGGCACCCTGCCGGATCACACCCTCGATGCCCTCGAATCAGGCCTGAAATCCTGGACCCTGACCCCCGCCGGCACCGAAGGCTACGCCAAAGCCGAAGTCACCGCCGGCGGCATCGACACGCGCGGACTCTCCTCGCGCACCATGGCCGCCAGCGCGGTCCCCGGCCTCTATGCCATCGGCGAGGCGGTCGATGTCACCGGCTGGCTCGGCGGCTATAATTTCCAATGGGCCTGGGCGAGCGGCTGGTGCGCCGGTCAACACGCCTGATCAACCTTCCCGCCGCCCCAGCACCAGCGTCCCCGCCGCCACCGCAACGCCCAGCCCGAAACCCGCGATCGTATCCGACACGAAGTGCAGATCCGCCCCGATCAACCCGGTCACCACGATCACGATCAACCCGGCCCACACCACCCGGTAGCGCGGCGCCAGCACCCACAGCGTCGCCATCGGCGCCGTGATCGCGGTGGTATGGCCCGATGGAAACGAGCCGTAGCTGCTGCCGCCATGAAACGGGAAAAACCCGAACACGTGATCGTTGATGAACGACGGATGATCCACGATCCCCGGAAACGGATGCGAAAGCGGCCAGACCCGCCCGAAATCGAATTTGAGCTGGTCCTTGATCATGATCGCGACCACGGTCGCAAGCGCCACCAGCATCAACCGCCATGCCCGCTCCCCGGGCCGCATCCCCAGCGCCACCATCACCGCCATCACCGCGAGCCAGAACGTCGCAAGGGGTGACGGCAGATTCCCGATCGCCGCCATCGCGATGAACGGCCACCGGTCATGAATATGCACCGCCATGAACCGCGCCACCGGACGATCGACATAAGCGATCGAGACCACAATCGCCCCGATCCCCACCACCATCATCCCGAGCACGGGCACCCCCAGTGCCCGGCGCAGCCGCATCGCAGGCGTCATCCTCATCCGGCCTGCGCCGCGCGCCCCAGATACGCCTCCCGGATCTGTCCCGATGCCAGCAGCCCCGCCGCACTATCCGTCTGCACGATCCGCCCGACCTCCAGCACATAGCCCCGATCCGCGAGGCGCAGCGCCGCCCGCGCATTCTGCTCCACGATCAATATGGTCACCCCGGAATCGGCAATTCCGCGCAGACTGCGGAAAATCCCCTGAATGATGATCGGCGCCAGCCCCAGGCTCGGTTCGTCGAGCAACAACAGCCTGGGCCTCGCGATCAGCGCCCGCCCGATCGCCAGCATCTGCTGCTCGCCGCCCGACAAGGTTCCCGCCAACTGCCCGCGCCGCTCGGCCAGGCGCGGAAACATCGCAAACACCGTCTCGATGCTCCCGGCAATCTCCCCGGCAGGCCGGGTGAACCCGCCGAGCTTGAGGTTTTCCGCCACCGTCAGCGTACCGAACACCCGCCGCCCCTCGGGCGATTGCGCAATCCCCAGCCGCACGATCCGGTCGGCGGCGGTGCGGGTGATATCGGTCCCGGCAAACCCGATCCGCCCGCCCGATCGGGGCAGCAGGCCGGAAATCGCGCGCATCAGCGTGGTCTTGCCCGCCCCGTTCGCCCCCAGAATCGCCACGACCTCCCCAGGCTCAACCGTGAGCGAAACCCCCTTCAGCGCCTCGATCTGCCCATAGGCAACCCGCAGATCCTCGATCACCAGCAGGCTCACGCGGCCACCTCCTCCGCATCCTCGCGCCCGAGATAGGCCTCGATCACCGCCGGATCGGCGCGAACCGTCGCGGCATCGCCCTCCGCGATCTTCCGCCCGAAATTGATCACCACCACATGATCGCTCACCCGCATCACCACGTTCATGTCATGCTCGACCAGCAATATCGTCACCCCGGTCTCGCGGATCATGAAAATCGTCTCGTTCAGCGCCGCCGATTCGGCGTCGTTCAATCCCGCCGCCGGCTCATCGAGAATGATCAGCTTCGGCTGCCCCGCCAGCGTCCGCGCCAGTTCCACCCGCCGCTGCACGCCATAGGGCAGGGAGGTCGCCGGCGCATCCGCCACCCCATCCAGATCGAGCCGCCGCAGAATCTCATGGGTGCGCGCGGCAAGTTCGGCCTCCTCGCGCCGCTGCCCCGGCAGGCCGAGCAACCCCTCCCACCAATGCTGCCGCGCCGCGAGATGACACCCGGCACGGACATTCTCGAACACGCTCATCTCCGCGAACAACCGGATCGTCTGAAACGTCCGCCGCAGCCCGAGCCGCGCGATCCGCGCCGGCTTCGCCCCGGTAATCTCGCGACCCTGCCACAGCACCCGCCCGGTTTTCGGGCGGTACACCCCGGTGATCATGTTGAACACGGTGGTCTTGCCCGCCCCGTTCGGCCCGATCAACCCGACGATCTGGCCTTCCGTCACGCTGAAACTCAAATCATCCACCGCGCGCAACCCGCCGAAACTGATCCCCACACCCTGAAGTTCGAGCAGCGAGCTCACGTCACCGCCCGCCGGCGCGGCAGCAGCCCCTGCGGGCGCAGCACCATCACCGCCACCATCGCGATCCCGAACACGAAATACCGGTATTCCGCGAGCCCCCGGAAAATCTGCGGCACCACGAACATCAGCGCGGTGCCGAGCAGCACGCCGGGGATCGAGCCCTGACCGCCCACGATCACGATGGCGAACAACGTCACCGATTCGGTGAACACGAAGGATGACGGGCTGACCGTCGAAAGCTGCACTGCGAACAGCGTCCCCGCCAGCCCGGCCAGCGCCGCCCCCAGCGCGAAGGCCAGCGTTTTCACCGCCCGCGCATCGACCCCCAGCGTCCCCGCCGCGAGTTCATCCTGCTTGAGATACCGCAGCGCCCGCCCGAACTCGCAGCGATCGAGATTGCGCATCACCAGCAACACCGCGCCGAGCACCACCCAGTCGAGCCAGAACATCGCGCTCTGGCTCTCCAGTTGCAGCCCGAACAGCGAGGGCACCCCGATCCCGGTGATCCCGTCCGACCCGCCGGTGATCCCGCCCGGATCGTTCTGCATCGCGAGGACGAAAATCGCATTGAACCCGATCGTCGCGACCAGCAGATAATCCCCCCGCAGCCGGATCAGCGGGGCCGACAGCAGCGCCCCGGCGGCGGCGGCGAGCAGCATCGCAAGCGGCAGGGTCAGCAAGATCGGCACGTTCAGCGTCGTGTTCAAAATCGCCGTCACATAGGCACCGATCCCGAAATACACCGCATGTCCCATATCGAACATGCCCGCCCGCCCCAGGATCACGTCCTCGGAAAGTGCGGTGATCGCATAGATCGCGAAAAACGCCGCGATCGACACCCACGAACTGTCGAGCGCGAACGGCAGCGCCAGCCCCGCCGCCCATATCACCGGCCCCGCCACCGCTCCGGTGGCACCGCCCAGCCGCGCCCCGCGCATCAGACCTTCTCCGCCACGCGCTCACCGAGCAACCCGCTCGGCCGCACCAGCAGAATCGCGATCAGCAGCCCGAACGTGATCGCATCCTGCCACGAGCTCGAAACATACCCCGCGGCAAACGCATTGAACAATCCGAGCAGCACCCCGCCGAGCATCGCCCCCGGAATATTCCCGATCCCGCCCAGGATCGCCGCGATGAACGCATACAGCCCATAGGTCCACCCCATGGTGAAATACGCCTCACGGTAATAGATCCCGATGAACAACCCGCCGATCGCCCCGAGCCCCGGCCCGATGATGAACACGCTGGTGATCACGCGGTTGACGTTGATCCCCATCAGCCGCGCCGCATCCTGATCGATCGCCGCCGCCCGGATCGCGGTGCCGAACCGGGTATGGTTCACGAACGCATACAGCGCCGCCATCAGCACCAGCGAGGCGAGAATGATCATCACCTGCACGAAACTGATGGTCGCCCCCGCGAAATGCCAGGTCGTCGCCGGCAGCAGCCCCGCCGGAAACACATGCACTTGCGGCCCCCACACCAGCATGATCCCGTTCTCGATCATCAGCGACGCGCCGAGCGCCGAAACCACCGCCGCCAGCCGGTCCGCCTTGCGCAATGGCCGGTAGGCGATCCGCTCCAGCACCACCCCCGCCACCGCGATCGCGATGATCGACACCACGAACGCCAGCAGCAGCAGCGCCGCACCCGGATGCCCGCTCCCCGCCGCGCCGGTCAGCAGGCTCAACCCCACGAACGCGCCCAGAATGCACAGATCGCCATGGGCGAAGTTGATCAGCCGCATCACCCCGTAAACCATGGTGTACCCGAGCGCGATCAGCGCATAGATCCCGCCCACCGTCAGCCCGTTGACGACCTGCTGGATGAACGTGCCCATGGTGTGCCGCGCTCAGCCGGCGGTCGGCGCAGGATACAAAATCCGGTAGCTCCCGTCCTTCTGCACCTCGAACGCCACAAACGGGCTGCCGGTGCGTTCACCCTTTGCATTCCACGCGAAGGTCCCGGTCAGCCCCTGAAACGACGTCATCCCGTGCAGATAGGCTTCGAGCTTCGCGGGCTTGACCGATTTGGTCGCGGCGATCGCCTGCATCACCGCGCGCATCCCGTCC
>JAQTXO010000059.1:0-4048 GCA_028688765.1 Acidiphilium sp.
TGCTGGCCTTCTTCAGCAACGATCCGTTGGTCGCCCATAATGCCGCCTTCGATTTCGGCTTTCTCGACGCCGAACTCGCCCGGTTGCGTCGTCCCGCGCTCGATCGCGCCCGGATGATCGACACGCTGGCCCTTGCCAAAGCACGCTTCCCCGGCATGCCCAACAGCCTCGATGCGCTGTGCCGCCGTTTCGACATCGACCTGTCGGCCCGCACCACTCATAACGCGCTGCTCGACTGCAAACTCCTCGCCGAAGTCTATGTGGAACTCACCGGTGGCCGCCAGCGGGGTTTCGACTTGGCCGCCGACGCCGGCGCCGGCCTGACCCTCGTGGAATACCAGCACCAGGGGCCCCGAACCGCCCGTCTGGTCACCGCGACCGAGGAGGAACTGGCCGCGCATGCGGCCTTCGTGTCCGGCATGAAGGACGCGGTCTGGGCCGCGTAGGGAAGGGGGGAAGCAGAACCGCGCTAGGCCGCCTGCCGTTCGCGTTCCGCCACCCGCAGCACCCGCAGGAAATTCCCGCCCCAGATCTTGCCGAGTGCGGTCTCGTCATACCCCCGGCTCGCCAGCTCCGCGGTCAGTCCCGGGGTCTGGCCCGCATGCATATAGCCCGCCACACCGCCGCCACCATCGAAATCCGTCCCGATCCCGACATGATCGATGCCGATCCGCTCCGCGACGTAATCCACATGATCCGCAATGGTCCCGACATTGACCTCCGATGGTTTGGCGCCGCGCCTGAGAAACGCCGATACCATGGTGATCTGGACCAGCCCGCCCGCATCGCGCATCGCGTCGAGTTGCTCGTCATCGAGGTTGCGCGGATGGTCGCACAGGGCCCGAGCGCAGGAATGCGTCGCGACGATCGGCGTCCGCGACAGCGCCACCGCCTGCATCATGGTCGATTTCGCCGCGTGACTGACATCGATGAGAATACCAAGCCGGTTCATCCGCCCGATCGCGTCCCGCCCGAGCGCGGAAAGCCCGCCATGCTCGGTCGGCCCGTCGCCAAGGTCCGCGCGCGGAATCGCCGCATCGGCGAGGGCATTATGGCCGTTATGGGTGAGGGTCATATAACGCACACCCCGCGCCGCGAATTCGTCGAGTAGAGCAAGGTCGCCGCCCAGCGCAGTGCCGTTCTCCACCGCAGGGATCACCGCGAACCGCCCGGCCCGATGCGCGGCCTCGATCGCATCGGCACTGCTCGCCACCACCGCCCCTTCGGCACCGCCCATCGCCACGATCGTGTCCAGCATCGCCAGCGCCCGCCCGCGCGCTTCGGCATTTCCGGCCTCGTCACGCCGGCCCTGCGGAATATAGGCCGCGAAACACACGGCACCCACCCCGCCGCGCCTCACCTTGGGCAGATCGACGCAGCGCGGCCCATCGGCAGTGAAGGCCGGCCCGTTCGGCCAGGGAATATCGACATGGGAATCAATGACGAGCAGCCGATCGTGAACTTCATGTGCCATGCCCAACCCTCGCCGCCCTGCCGCGTGCGGTCAAGCCCGTCCGCAAACGGAAAAAAATCCGGGCGGATATTCCATTCGTGCTAATATACCAACGAGGGAAAGCCCCGCACCCGGCGCGTCCCCCGACCCGAACACCATCGCGAATTTGGAGACCATAAAATGACACGCAACGAAGGAACGATCGACCGCGCCATCCGCATCATCGTCGGTGGCTTGCTGATCATCGGCGCCGCCACCGGCACCATCGGCATCTGGGGCTATATCGGCATTCTGCCGTTGCTCACCGGCGCCATCGGAACCTGCCCGGGCTATTCTCTGCTCGGCATCAACACCTGCCCGATGAAAAACCGGGTCTGATCTGCGGCCTTACAGTCCCAGAATGCGGTACAGCCTGACGCTCGGCGGCCAGGCTTCCCCGATCGCGCGGTGAAATCCGAGAAACAGCGCGATCAGCAGCACGACTACCACGACCGATCCGCCCCACCAGCCGATCGCCGACCCCGTCTGCGCCACCGCCGCCGAACCGCGTGACCCGCCCGGCCGGGATCGCGGCAGGCCAGAGGCGGATGAACCATTCGGCTCCGCAGGCGAATCCAGAGCCGCGGGCCCAGTGTCTGGCTCGTTGTCCGGAGTGATCTCTGGCACGATCCCGGGTGCCATCTCGGGCGCGTCACTCGTCTCCGTTCGGGACACCACCGGGTCCGTTGCCGGTACGGCAATCGCCGAACCCGCCGCTGCCGTCCTTTCCAGCGGTTCCGGTTCCGTGTGCGGCATCGGTTCAGCCTCGGCGACCCACTCGCCGCCGCACCGCGCGCATCGCGTCCGCGTCGGCAGCCGCATCGCCATTTCCGGCGGCAATTGGTACTGCGCAGCGCAGATCGGACAGGTTATTCGCATGTCTCATCGAATGACATTTTCGCTCGCGCCATGCAACCAATCACGTCGGGCGCTTGCCTGACCCCCCGGCTCGCGGCATGGAGACGGGGCATGATCCGCTTTTCCCATGTCGGCCTGAACTATCACCGCCGCGCGATTCCCGCCGGCGGCGACGCCACGGCCCTCGACGACATCGATTTCGACATCCCGGACGGCGGTTTCCGTTGGCTCACCGGGCCCTCCGGCGCGGGCAAGACCAGCCTGCTCAAACTGATGTACCTCGCAATCCGGCCGACATCCGGCCGGATCGACCTGCTCGATACCGACACGACCGACCTCGACCGGCGGGCCACCGCCCTGCTGCGCCGGCGCATCGGCGTGGTCTATCAGGATTTCCGCCTGCTCCGGCATCTCACCGCCTACGACAATGTCGCCCTGCCGCTGCGCCTCGCCCGCCGGCGCGAGGTCCAGGTCCGCGCCGACGTGACCGAACTGCACCGCTCGGTCGGTCTCGCCGGCCGGCTCGACCATCGCCCCGAGGAACTCTCCGGCGGTGAGCAGCAGCGCGTCGCCATCGCCCGCGCCGTGATCGCCCGCCCCTCGCTGCTGCTGGCCGACGAACCCACCGGCAACCTCGACGACGAACAGGCGGAGCGCCTGATGCACCTGATCCGCTCGCTCAACCGCCTCGGCACCACCATCATCGTCGCCACCCACAATCTCGGCCTCGTCGCCCGCCACCCCGCGCCGATGCTCGAACTCGCCGATGGCAGGCTGGTGCGTCATGGCTAGGCGTCACGCCACCCGCGCCGACCGCATCGGCCTGCGCGCCGCGATGGCGGACCGGCTGATGCCCTTCATGGTCGCCGCCATGAGCTTCCTCGCCGCCCTCGCGCTGGCGGGCAGCGTCGCCGCCGGCGCGCTCGCCACCCACTGGCTCAGCGGCGCGCAGGGGCTCGTCACCGTCGAAGTTCCGAACCCGACCCAGCCCACCGCCGCCAACGCCCCCCTGCGACAGGACGCGGTAATGACGCTGCTGCAGGCAACCAAAGGTCTGAGCGACGCCCATCTCCTCTCGAAAGCCGATCTCGCGACCCTGCTCAAACCCTGGCTGGGCGATACCGTCGCCAACGGGTCGCTGCCGATCGCGCTTCCCGCCGTCATCGTGGTCCGCGCCAATACCAATGCCCCGGACGCAAAAATCCTCGAAACCCGGCTCGATGCCGCCGTTCCCGGCACGCTGGTCGATTCCGGCGCGCGCTGGGCCGACCGTCTCGCCGCCCTCACCACCAGCCTGCGCGCCTCCGCCGCCGCCGTTCTGCTCATCGTCACCCTGGTCGCCGCCTCGGTTGTCGCGGTCGCGGTGCGGTCCGGCCTGTCCCAACGGCGCGAGGCGATCGAGATCATCCACGGCCTTGGCGCGCTCGATTCCGACATCGCCAACCAGTTCGCCTTGCGCGCCATGCGCCTCGCCGCCACCGGCGGCCTGCTCGGCGGTCTGGTCGCCCTGCCGGTGCTGGCGTGGCTCGCCCTGCTGTCATCGAGCTTCATCGCCAGCGCGCCGGCCAGCCCGCACGGCCTGGCGAGCGCCCTGCCGGGCCTGCTGTGGGCGATTCCGGTGATGTTCACCGTCGCCACCGCCCTGATCGGCTGGCTTGCCGCCCAGATCACGGTACGCGGCTGGCTCAAGCGTCTGGC
>JAQTXO010000059.1:4058-10325 GCA_028688765.1 Acidiphilium sp.
CATGACCGCGATGGGCCTCGGTCGCGGCCTCAAGCCGCTGCGCCAGCGCCGCCGGTTTCGCTGGCTGCGCCGCCTCATCGCGGTGATCATGTTCGCCAGCCTGATCTGGCTGATCGGCTTCGGCTGGTTCCTCGCGATGATCGCGGGCGAGCGTGCGCCGCTCCCGCTTCCTCATGCCGGCGGCATCGTCGTCCTCACCGGCGGGTCGGACCGGGTCAAGGCCGGGCTCGAACTCCTCATGGCCGGGGCCGCACCGCGCCTGCTGATCTCCGGTGCCGGCGCCGGCACCTATCTCGGCGACTTCACCCCGCGCGACGGGATCGACGCAGCCTCGAAGGCCGCCGATATCAGCATCGGCCATCGCGCCGCCACCACCCGTGGAAATGCCCGCGAAGCCGCCCGCTGGGCTGCACGCCACCACATCACCAGCCTCATCGTCGTCACCGCCGACTACCACATGCCACGCGCCCTGCTCGAACTCCGCCGCCAGATGCCCCGCGTCACCCTCACCCCCGAGCCGGTCCGCCCGCCCGCCATGGCCCATGTCGGCCATTGGCGCTCGCTGCGCATGCTCGCCGCCGAATTCACCAAATACGTGCTGGTCCGCCTCGGCCTCGGGGGTTTCGCCGCCCATCATATCGAGGCGCATCTCTGATGTTCATGATCGGCTCGCTGCTGTTCCACGGCTTCATCATCGTCTCCGCCCTCACCGCCGGCGTGATCGCCCTGGTGCTCGACCGCGTCGCCCCCGCCCGCCTCCTGCCGTTCGGTCAGGCCTGGGCCAAGCTCGCCCTCATCGCGCTGCGCGGCTTCTGCGGCATCTCGGTCCGCATCGAAGGGCTCGAACATCTGCCGCAAGGCGCGGTCATCCTCGCCGCCCAGCACCAGTCGGCGTTCGACACGCTGATCTGGTTCACCCGGCTCAACGCGCCTGCCTACGTCATGAAACAGGAATTGCGGCGCATGCCGATCATCGGTCGCCTGCTGGTCCCCGCCGGCCAGATCGCGATCGACCGCACCGGGGGTGCCGCCGCCCTGCGCGACCTGATCGAACAATGCCGCGCGGCCGCGGCCGCTGGCCGCCAGATCATCATCTTCCCCGAAGGCACCCGCGTCGCTCCGGGCCAGCGGGTGGCGCTGCAACCCGGAATCGTCGCCATCGCGCGGGCCACCGGCCTGAAAGTCATCCCGGTCGCGACCGATTCGGGCCGCTACTGGGCGCGTGACGCCATCCGCAAACGCCCCGGCACCATCCGGATCAAGCTGTTCCCCGCCTTGCCCCAAGGACTCGACCGCGCCGCCATGATCGCCGCGCTCGAAGTGGCGTTCTACGAGCGCGGCGTTGTGGATAACCATGGGGACAATCGCGCGACATCTCTGAGTCGTGAGATAAATATACCAAGTCAACCCACTGATCAGAAATAGTTTTTTGCCATGCCATCCGTATCGAGGCCGATTCGGCACCCCTTGGGGACAACCCTGTGCGCAACCTGCGGGTAAGGCGCATCAGGCGACATAGACCAGCCAGACCGTGCCGAGGATCAGGCTGATCAGCGTGATCGGAATTCCCGCCCGCAAATAGTCGCCGAACCCGATCGCCACACCGCCTGCCCGCGCCCGTTCCGCCACGATCAGGTTGGCGACCGAGCCGAGCAGGGTGAAATTCCCCGCGAAGGTTGCCGCCATCGCCACGATCAACCAGGCCCGGCGCGGATCGGACAGCGCGGCGACGAATGGTTTCAACACCAGCACCGCCGGCACGTTGCTCACGACATTCGCCAAAATCGCGGTCACCGGCACCAGCACGAAGGGCCGTCCGGGGTCCATTGCCGCGATCCGCTGCACCACTGCCGGGGTGATCACCGCCCGCTGCATTCCCGCGACCACTACGAACAACCCGGCGAACATCAGCAGCAACGGCCAGTCGACCCCGGCAATCAGGCTTTCGCTCTTCATCCCGGGCGTCAGCAGGATCAGCGCGGCGGCGATCAGAGCCGCCTCTGCCGGGATCATCCCGCGCAGGCAGGCCGCCACGAAAAACCCGAGCAGCAGCAGCGCCTTGACGATCAACGCCCGATGCACCGTCGCCGGATGACCCATCGCCTCATGCGCATCCCCCTGCTTCAACCGTCCGCGCCACATCAGCGCGATCACCCCGAACACCACCACCAGCCCCGCGAGCGCCACGGGCACCAGCGCGCCCGAGAACCGCGCATAACTCAGCCCCGATACACTGCCGATGATGATGTTCTGCGGATTGCCGGTGATCGTCGCGACCGATCCGACATTCGAGGCCGCTGCCAGCGCGATCAGGTAGGGCAGGGGAGCCACCCCCGCCGCCAGCACGATCTCCAGCACCAGCGGCGTCAGCACCACGCAGATCGTATCGTTCACCAACACCGCCGACAGCACGCCCGACACCCCGATCACCGCTGCCAGCAGCGCGATCGGGCTGCGCGCCCGCTTGAGCGCCGCCGCGGTGACCAGCTGGAAAAATCCCGCCCGCCGCAATGTCCCGGCCAGCACCATCATCCCGAGCAGCAGGGCGATCGTGTCGAAATCGATCGCGGCATAGGCCTGTTTCAGCGTCAGCGCGCCGCAGCCGATCATCAGCACCCCGCCCACGAAGGCCACCCCGGTGCGGTCGAGCCGCAGCCCCGGCAGCCGTCCGAGCGCCACGCCAAGATAGGTCAGCAGAAAGATCGCAATGGCCAGACCGTGAATAAAGGAGGCGGGAAACAGGCTGCTCATGCGCGGTCCCATCGCACGCTATCGCGAGCGCAACCAGATCACGGCACGCCCCCGAACCGATACGCATTGGTAAACGGCGCGGTTTCGCTTATGTGAGGGACCAATGTGGTTAAGCGATTTCAGCACCCTCCTGAGCTCTGCCGCCGGCAGCCCGCCTCTCGAGATCACGACCATCGTGCTCGGCACCTTCATTCTCGAAGATGCCGCGACGCTTCTGGCCGCAATGCAGGTCGCCGCCGGCGCGGTATCGCTGCCGCTCGCCCTCGGCTCGCTCTATACCGGTATCGTCCTGGGTGATCTCGGTCTCTACGGTCTGGGCCGGATTTCGGGGCGGGTGCGCTGGGCGCGGCGTCTGGTCGGCCCCCGTCGCCGCAATATCGGGCGGGACTGGGTCCGTCAGAGGGTGATTCCGCTGGTGCTGGTCAGTCGCTTCGTCCCCGGCCTGCGTCTTCCCACCTACACCACCCTCGGCTTCCTCAAGGCCCCGTTTGCTACTTTCGCCGCCGCCGCCATCCTGGCCACCCTTGCCTGGACCAGCATGCTGTTCTTCATCAGCCTGAAACTCGGCATGCTGATGCTGCACTATCTCGGCCCCTACCGCTGGGTCGGGCTTGCGGTGTTCGTGGTACTTCTCATAGTGATAGGCCGGATCGCTGCCCGCTGGCAGATGGACAAGGCCGGAAAGGACGCCTGATGAGCGATGTTTCGCCCGCCACGAGGCTCGAAGGAGCCGCAACGCCGCGCGGCAAGGCGCGCCCGGTCTCGTTCTTCGAGTTCTGGCCCGGCTTCGTATTCTACGCTCCGGTGGCCGTGTTCTGGATCGCTCAGGCCATCCGCCACCGCAGCCTGACCCTCCCGGCCCTGACCAATCCACGCATCGAGGCCGGCGGCATCTGCGGCGAATCGAAAAACGACATCCTCGACCTCGCCGGCCCCGTGGCCCAGCGCTGGATCGCCCCCTATGTCGGCATCACCACCCAGGCCCACCCCGGCGGCGACCTGATCATGGCCGAAGCCGCCATGGCGCAGGCCAACCTCACCTATCCCGTGGTCGCCAAGCCGGACATGAGCTGCAACGGCACCGGCGTCCGCCTGATCGAAACCAGCGATGCCCTCGCCCGCTATCTCGATGCCTTTCCGCGCGCCACCCGCCTGCAACTCCAGGCCCTCGCGCCCGATGAAGGCGAAGCCGGTATTTTCTACATCCGCGAACCCGGGGCTACCCATGGCGCGATCACCTCGATCACCCTGAAATACGCCCCGGTCGTGGTGGGGGACGGCACCTCGCGCATCCGTGACCTGATCGCCGCCGATGACCGTCTGAACGCCGTCTCCACGCTTCTGCTCGAAAAACTCGGCACCGATGCCGCCCGTATTCCCGCCACGGGCGAGCGGGTCCGCCTCGTCTTCGTCGGCAATCACTGCCGCGGTTCGACCTTCAAGGATGGCCGCCATCTGATTACCCCGGCCCTGACCGCGCGGATCGACGCGATCGCCCGCGACATCCCCGATTTCCACTTCGGCCGGTTCGACCTCCGCTACGCCTCGGCCAACGCGCTGCGCCGCGGCGAAGGCTTCACCATCATCGAAGTCAACGGCGCGGGGTCCGAAGCCACCCATATCTGGGATCCCGAGACCAGCATCATTGAAGCCTATCGCACCCAGTTCTTCCACTACGGCGCGGCCTTCCGCATCGGTGCCACGATGCGGGCAAAAGGCGTGAAGCGCTATGGTGCACTCCGCCTGCTGCGCGCCTGGCGCCACCAGAAGGCGCTGATGGCGCGCTATCCCGCCAACGACTGACCGGGGTGGACCCTGCTCTCTGCCCTTGCGGTTCCGGCCTGCGCCGCCAGCGCTGCTGCGCCCTCGATCTCGCCACGCTCAGCCCGCCGGACGCCACCGCCCCGGTCGTCCCGCTGCTCGAACAGGCCGAAGCCGCCCTGCGCGACAACGATCCGGCCGCCGCCGGGATCGCCCTCTGCGCCGCTCTCGAACTCGCCCCCGGCCGCGAGGACGCGCTGTTCGCCCTCCACCGCCTGCGCCGCCAGCAAGGCCGGATCAGCGCCGCCGAAACCCTCCTGCGCCGCATGGTCTCAATCAACCCGAACAATTTCGCGGCCACCAACGAACTCACCCTGATGCTGCTGGGCCGCGGCGCCCTCGCGGAGGCCGAAACCCACGCCCGCAACGCCATCCGCATCGCCCCGCGCAACGCTCAGGCCCATAACCTCATGGGCCTCGTGGTGACCGAGGCCAACCGCGCCCTGATCGGCGAATATCACTACCGCGAAGTTCTCCGCCTGCTCGACCGTGACGACGCCGTCACCCTCGCCAACCTTGCCTGGAACCTCAAAACCCAGGGACGGATCGAGGAAGCCCGCCTCCTCTATGCCCGCTCGCTCGACATCAACCCGACCGTGCTGCAATCCGTGCTCGGCTGGGCGCGGACCGAGGAGGCCGACCGCAAATTTCCCCGTGCGCTCGAACTGGTCGAACAGGCCGAAGCCCTCGCGCCCGGCAATCAGGCCGTCGCGCTGACTCGCGCCACCGTGCTCGCCCGCCAGGGCGAAACCGAAGCCGCACTCGCCCGTCTGTCCCGCCTCGGCGAAGGGAACGGCCTCGGTCCCGCCGAACTCTCCGAACAGGGCCGCCTGCTCGACCGTCTGGGCCGCTACCCCGAAGCCTTCGCCGCCTACGATGCCGGCAAATCCCGCGCCCTCGAACTCGGCGCCCGCCGCTACCTCGATGATACCGCCCGCGACATGGCCGCCCGGCTGCGCGGCTTTTTCACCGAACGCCGGCTCGCCACCCTGCCGCGTGCCACCACCCGCACCGACACGCCCCAGCCCATCTTCATCGTGGGCTTCCCCCGCTCCGGCACCACGCTGATCGAACAGACCCTCTCGGTTCATCCGCGCATCGCCGCCGGCGATGAACTCCCCTTCATCAACGACGCCACCCACCTCGCCCAGCGCCTGTTCGCGAGCCCCCTGACCTACCCGGACGCGCTGTGCGAACTCTGGATGGGCGACCAGCGCGAAGGGCTCGATCTCCTGCGCGACCACTACCTCGCCCGCGTCCGCCAGGCCGGTATCCTGCGCGAGGGGGCGCGCTGGTTCACCGATAAAATGCCCCTGAACGAGACCCATCTCGGCCTGATCCATTTGATGTTCCCCGAAGCCCCGATCATCCACCTCCTGCGCCACCCGCTCGATGTCGTGCTCTCGGTCTATTCCAACCACCTCACCCACGGCCTGTTCTGCGCCGCCGAGCTTGCCACCACCGCGAAACATTACGCCCTGATCGCCGACCTGATCGCGCATTACCGCGCCAATATCCCCGCGCTGCGCTACCACGCGGTCCGCTACGAGGACGTGGTCGATCACCAGGAACGCGAAATCCGTGCCCTGCTCGGCTTCATCGGCGAGGCGTTCGACCCCGCCTGCCTGCAATTCGAAAAAAACCAGCGCTACGCCCGCACTGCCAGCTATGCCCAGGTCACCGAGAAACTCTACG
>JAQTXO010000060.1 GCA_028688765.1 Acidiphilium sp.
ATGGACATGAAACATCGGGGTGAGCGGCATATAGACGTCTTCGCGCGAAATCCGTCCGTTCAGCCCGGCCATCATCAGCGTCGACATCAGCGCCAGCGTGTGGAGCACCAGTTGACGGTGGCTGAACATCACGCCCTTGGGCAGCCCGGTGGTTCCGGTGGTGTAGAACGTGGTCGCCTGGGTGTTTTCGTTGAAATCGGGAAACTCCTTGTGGGCGGATGCAGCGGCGAGCAGGGCTTCGTAGCCACCGACGCTGCCGGGCACCGCCGGGGTTTCACCATTGTCGCTCAGAACGACGATCGCGCGGAGCTTTGGTAGCCGGTCCCGGATCGCGTCCAGCACCGGCAGGAAATCGGTATTGATCAGCAGGATTTCAGCGCCCGAATGGTCGATCGTATACGCGATCTGGTCCGGACTGAGCCGGATATTGACCATCATCAGCACCGAACCCAGCATCGGCACCGCGAAATAGGCTTCGAGATAGCGGTGACTGTCCCAATCCATTACCGCGATCCGGGTCCCGATTTCCGCGCCCAGCGCATCGAGCGCGTTGCCGAGCCGGTTCACCCGCTCGACGAATTGGGGATAGGTGAAACGCTCCACCCCGCGGTAGACGATCTGCCGCCGGCTGGCCTGTGCCAAAGGCATTTTCAGGATCTGCTTGATCAGAAGCTGATACTCGAACGGTCGGTCGATGTCGTTCATGCTGCGTCTCCTCATTACTCTTCCGGTCCAGCCGGGGCTTGCCCGGCATAGGATAGGAGCGTATCGCGCGCGTCAATATCCCGCGCCAGCGGACACATGAAACGGGGGAATGGAATGACCGAGTTGAAATCGCTGTTCGACCTCACCGGCAAGCGTGCCCTGATCACCGGCGGCTCACGCGGGCTCGGGCTGCAGATTGCCGAAGCGCTCGGCGAATACGGCGCCACAATCGCGATATCCGCCCGCAAGCGCGACGAACTCGACGAGGCGGTGCGTCATCTGGCAGGGCTGGGGATTACCGCCACCGCCCATGTCGCCGATCTCGGCAAATTGGAAACTGTGCCAGGCCTGGCCGATGACGTGCTCGGCGCGCACGGCACGATCGATATTCTGGTCAATAATGCCGGCGCCACCTGGGGTGCGCCGGCCGCCGATGTCACCCCGGACGCCTGGGCGCGGGTGATGAACCTCAACGTCAACAACCTGTTCTTTCTGACCCAGGAGATTGCCCGGCGCACGATGATCCCGCGGCGCGCCGGCAAGATCCTCAACATCGCCTCGATCGCCGGGCTACGTGGGCATCATCCGGATATCACCGGCACGATCCCTTACAATGCGTCGAAAGGCGCGGTGGTGAACCTGACCCGCGCGCTCGCCGCCGAATGGGGACCGCACAACATCACAGTCAACGCGATCGCGCCGGGATTTTTCCCCTCGAAAATGACCAAAGGCATCCTCGGCCAGTTCGAGGCGCAGGTGCTCCATCACACCCCGCTCGGCAAGCTGGGCAATGACGACGATCTGAAAGGCGCGGCCCTGCTGTTCTGCTCCGCCGCCTCCGGCCACATCACCGGCCAGATCCTTGCGATCGACGGCGGTACGATGGTGATCTGACCGGATCCGCGCCGCTGAGCGGGTAGCGCAGACTTGCCGCGACGACCGCAGTGACGTCACGACCGCCCTTCAGCAGACAGGACGGGATCGAAGCGGCACCATCGGTCCACCGTCCATCCGGTTCCATGCGGTGCCAACCCTTGATCAGCGCTGGATGGTCGAGGGGGATGGCAGTGCCGTCAACCGCGAGGGCGGCAAGCTTCACCCCCAATCGGCGCCGGTCTCGCGGGTCTGCCGTGATTTCCCCGGGAATTGCGGAACGGCTGGCGATCACCGCGCCTTCCGGCCCGTGCCGCACCGAAACCGCCGGATCGTCGGTTGTCTCGATCGCCGCCCGACCGAGCAATCGCCGTCGTACCGCCTCGACCACTGGCCCCGCCTCGGCGAAGGGCGCGCACCCCGACGCGATCCGCCGGGCCTGATCGAACATGCAATGCAGCACCACCGGCGTATCGGCGTTGTCGAAGACGCCCCGATTGCCGGTATCGAGGTAGGATTCTGCCGGCGTCCCCTCGGCGGAGAGCACCGCGTGCCTCGGCAATTCGATGTGGTAGTAGGTCACCTGACGGGGCATCGCCATTCTGATCGTTGCCCCGTTGACCAGCGCCTTGGCGGGAATCAGGTGGCCATCGAGCCATAGCGCATGATCGGGGGATAGCAGCAGCGGCCGATGGGGCACGCCGTCGGCGATCGAGCCGGCTTCGAAGCGGATCGGATTTGCCCGCTCCGGGCTCGGGTGGCGGGTCAGATCGACATGGCGCCGCCCGATCCAGCGGATCGGTGCCAGCGTGCCGTCATGACACACGACCATCTCGCCGATTTCGAGCCGCTCGACGGGAATTTCACCGCGCCGCGTCATGATCAGGGTGCCGGTGACGAAGCAGGTCATCGGGAGCAACTGGCTCCAGACCGCTTTTTGCGCTGCATTGAGGCTGCCATTGGCATTCAATGTGCCATCCGGCGCTTCGCCGGGGAGGTAGCCCCAAACCCACCAGTCGCCGCTGACCGGCTGCTGCTTGCCCGTGAAAACCGGGCCGCCCTGGGTGCCGTCCTGGCCGTTCATGTAAGCGGTCATGGTCGCGGCCCAGGCCTGGGAGTTCGCGGTGGTCATGCTGCTGCCCATCTCGCCGACCCAGACCGGGGCGGTGTTCGTGGTCTCCAGATAGCCCCAGGCCTGGTTCATCCGCGCGACCGCCGCGGCCCCCGAATCGTTCGGGATGTTGGAAATCTCGCTCGGGTATTCGTGGACCGAGTAGACCACCTTGTTGGGGTCGGTCAGAACCACCGGGTCCTTGGCGGCGACGCTGAGATCACCCTCGGGCGCTGTGCCGGTGCCGGCGAAATCGCCGCCATAATTCTGCGGTCCTTCCGCGATGATCAGAGCCCCGGGGTCGACCGCCTGGATCGCATCGCCCACGGTCTGATACATCGCATGAATGTCGGTCGGGCCGCCGACCACGCCGTTATTGGTGCCGGTTGCGGTATAGGGGCCCCAGGTGATGCCGGTCGGGCCCGCTGAGCCGTACATCAAGGGCTCGTTGTCGAGGTCGAATCCGATGACGGTGGGATTGCCGGCAAACGCCTTGGCGACCGTGACCCAATCGGCCTGGAATTGCGCCTGCGTCACCGTGCCCGGCACGCCGACACCATTGGTGTTGTTGGTGCCCGGCCCGGAATCGTACCAGAGCACGTTCTGCTGCTGCGCGCCATAGCCGTCGCCTGCGGTTCCCGCCTCGTCGGTGTGATGGTCGATGATGACCTTCATTCCAACCGCACCGGCGGCGGCCACGATCTGCTCGATCGTGTTGAGATTGATCGAATCGACCGGATTGGCCTGAAACAGCGTTGCATCGACCCAGTCGAGCCGGATCGTGTTGAATCCCGCCGCGGCCATCGCGGCAACGGTACCTGGAATATTCGTGAAATTCTGATTCCATCCGACACTGGCAATCCGGACCGCCGTTCCCGCAGCATCGACGATCTGGTTGCCCTCCGTGCTCAGAAAACCCGCCGGCAGCAGCATGGACGGCTCGGTCGCCGGCGGCGTTGCGGTCGTCACGAGGACACGCCGGGGTTCGATCGACCCCGCGGTTGATTCGATTGCATCACGTCATGCCCTTTGATTAGAGATTGCGTTATAGTAGAAAACACAACTACCAATTGCAGCATGACAAGATGAGAGCAACAGTTTTTAGCCAATCGTATCTAAAACGATATTTATATACGAATACGCTGTGTTTTTCCCATAATATGCCGCAAAGAATCGCATACATCGTCAGCACCGACGCGCGAAACGTTAGGCGCAGCACATCTCTGGATTGTTAGATGGGGGATGATTACGCGTGAATTAGACTCGAAAGCCGGCGACCGACCTCCGGGTCGCTCGCCGCTCGCTTCGGGACGATCGCATTAGGCCCGGTGGCCGCCAGATTCAGTGACCTGGAATGACGCTCGTCGTCCCGTTGGAATTGACCTGATAGTTCACGCTCGCACTCGTCGCGATGAACTGCTGGAAATACTGATTGAAATACCCGTATACCCGCGCGATGGCGGTGCGCGGCACGAATATCTCGTCCGAAGTCGCCAAGGGCACATTCGCAGCGGGGTCGCGTGCCGATTGCAGCGCCGCGAAATTCGTCCCGAAAAACTGCTGCTTGCCATCCGGCAAATGACGCAGAATGTAAATCTGGTCCGGATTGGCACCGAGTTTCAATCCGCCTGCGGCGGCAATGGCTTGAGCGAGGCGCGGCACGGGCCCCTCGAAACTATATACGCCCGGCTTCTAGACATAGCCGAGCACATACACGACAGTCGGTGCCGATTTGATCACGATCGCCGAAATCACCGGATTTTTCAGCACTTTAGTGTAATCGTGCCACAATGCGGTATCGAGCTGCGGCAGCGTCAACCCCGCCGCCATCTGCCGTTGCACCACGCTGGTCGATATGCTGCCATCGGGCAGGACGGTCGCCATTTCGTTCAACTCGGCATCGAGCGGCAGGCGGATCGAAAGTAGGTCCCCCACCGCGATACGATAGGGTTGACTGGTTGGCGGCGTGACGGCCGATCCCGCCTGAAGCACCGTTGGTGCCGGTTGCAGCGGCGGCAATTGAGTGCACCCGCCGAGCAGAGCGACACCCAGAATGCCAATCCGCCGCAACGACGAAACGGCAAAGCCCGTATGGTCAGAAAACATTCTCTAATCCTAATGATATCAAATGAACCGAATTGAAATGCGCGACGTCACGATCTGAAAATACCGTGAGGGAATTACCCGGTTCCCACCCTCGACCTTCGCCCGACCATTACGGCATCGATCCAGTTACGGTATGACCGCACCGCGTGATCGCGCCACACCGGGCGCGCGACCGGCCCCTCGTTCGGCAGCGGCAGGCTGTCAAATCCGGTCGGATCGCGTTGCTGGCGGACCGCGCGCTGCAACCCGAACAGGGCCGCGCGGGTCGGTGCATCGAAATATCCCACCGGCATTATGGGATAATCGGGTGCGGCCCCGGTCAGATAGCGCCGGACATCCCGGCGATATTCCAGCGCCAGGCTGGCGCTTTCGTATTCCGGATGTCCCTGCAGGAACAGGCAACCGGGCGCATGGTCATGCACGAAGCGATCGACCCCGCCACGGGCGGAGGCGGCGAGTACCCGGTAACCCCGCCTGGTCAGCGGCCCTTCATCCAAACTGTTCCAGCGCGAATGCGGCACGGCGATCCTTCCCGTCGTATCCGCCAGCAGCGGATGTTCGCCCAAGACGTCGAACCGCAGCACGCCGTGGCATTTACGGGCCAGCCGCCGCCGCGCCACACCGCTCAGATGCAATACCGCGACATGCGAGGCGAGGCAGGAAAACAGCATTGGTATCCGCCGCGCGATCGCGTGATCGATCAGCCGGGTCAATGCCGGGTAATAGGCTTCATCGCGCAAATCCTCTGTGCTCGGCTCGGCGCCCGTCACGATCAGCCCGTCCGGCTGCTCGTCCGCGATCGCTGCCGCCGGGCGATAGCGAGATCCTGCAACATCCCGACCGTCATCGGTCATGACATACCCTTGAACGACCAGTTCAGGCATCGCCTCCGCGGCTGCGGCGTGGAGGATCGCCCGAAACTGCCGATCGGCATCGCGAAACCCGGCTCCGTGCATATTGTTGACCAGCCCGATCGTGAGCGGCTCGCCTCCGGCGGCGGGTAACGCGCGCACCGGTGCGCCGGGCGGGGTCCACGCCGAAATCCGGGGCGCGCGCTGAACGTCCGACATTCTCAGGCCGCCGTCGCGCAATTGGCGTGTCCAGCCGCGACGGTCAGTGCCTGATCGAGGTCGGCGATGATATCATCGATATGCTCGATCCCGATGCTCAGCCGGATCATCTCTGGCGTCACGCCGGTCTGCGCCAACTCGGCCTCGTTCAACTGGCGATGCGTCGTCGAGGCCGGGTGCGTCGCCAGCGATTTCGCGTCACCCAGATTGACCAGGCGCTTGAACAGGGCGAGGGCGTCGAAAAAGCGCCGCCCGACCTCGAATCCGCCCTGTACGCCGAACGTCATCAGCGAACAGAACTGACCACCGAGGTAACGCAAGCCAAGATCATGATAGGGATTTTCCGGGAACCCGGCGTAATTCACCCAGGCGACGCGGGGATCGGCGCGGAGAAACCCGGCGACCGTGCGGGCGTTGGCGACATGCCGCTCCATCCGCAGCGGCAGGGTTTCCAATCCCTGCAACAGCAGAAACGCACTCAGCGGTGCCAGCGTGGCGCCGCCGTTCCGCAGGCATACGCTGCGGCAATGCGCGACGAAGGCCGAGACCCCGAACTGCTCGGTGAACACCACATCGTGATAGGCCCGTTCGGGCGCGTTCAGCATGGCGAATCGCGGGCCCTGCGCCGCCCAGTCGAACCGCCCGCCATCGATGATCGCCCCTCCCATCGTGGTGCCGTGGCCACTGACGAATTTGGTGAGCGAATGAACCACCACATCGGCCCCATGCTCGATCGGGCGCAGCAACATCGGCGTTGCGACGGTATTGTCCACGATCAGCGGCACCCCGTGCGCGTGCGCCACGGCCGCAAGCCCGGCAATGTCCGAAATATTGCCGGCCGGGTTACCGACGCTCTCGCAATAGACCGCACGGGTCCGCTCATCGATCATTGCCGCCACTGCTGCGGGCGTATCGTCCTGCGCCATCCGGACATCGACGCCCTGGCGCTTGAACACATGGGCGAACAACGTATAGGTCGCCCCGTATAGTTGCGGGTACGTCACGATATTCGTACCGACTTCGGTGACGTTCTGAATGGCGTACTGGATCGCCGCCATGCCGGTGGCCGTGGTCAGTGCCGCGACACCACCTTCGAGCGCCGCCATGCGTCGTTCCAGCACATCGTTGGTCGGGTTGCTCAGCCGGCAATAAATGTTCCCCGGTACTGTGAGATCGAACAGCGCCGCGCCATGGTCCGCGCTGTCGAATGCGTAGGCCGCAGTTTGATATATCGGGACCGCGACGGCCCTTGTCGTCGGGTCGGTCTGGTAACCGGCGTGGATCGCCATGGTTTCCCGCTTCATCGGGCGGTTCCAGCCAAACGAGCGTCTTTCGTGACGAATCCGACCATCCAGAGCAAGCTTCCATCAAATACGAGATCAAGTCTCAGAAATAAAAATCAGCCACTTATAAAAAATTATATTCATTTATTATCAAAACACGGCTTGGTATAATATTGGTACAGCGTCACCTACCATTAAAATAGATCCGTTACGAATTCAACAATTTTCGTGGATGTGGTCTTGGCGCGTCACGGCTCCTTCACCCCTTTGTTCAGGCGCGTGCTTGGGTTTGGCGGTCATAGTAGGTCACCATATCCTTCGGCTGAACGCTCTGCCGATCGCTGCGCCGACCCAGAAAATAATGGCCGCTCGCCGCATCGGCATTCGGGGCGGCACGGGCAAATCGCTCCAGCCACCGCAGCCCGAAAAAGGGTGCGACGCAGATTGTCGCAACCGGATTCCGGACCCCGAACGCGCGCAGATAATACCGCATCGACCATAGCAACGCGGTGCCGGCTCCACCCACCGTGCCCGACTCGATTTCGTCGAACCGCCGGAACAACCAGCGGTGACCGCTCCTTGTAAAGCGGGTGAAATCGAATGCCGCCTCATGGACCTGCTGCATGAACGGCGTATCGGCATAAACCAGCCCCTCAGGGTGCAGCACGCGGTGAATTTCGTTCACGACGGCCTGCGGCTCCAACACGTGTTCGAGGACCGCCTGAACGATCACCGCATCGAACACGCCGTCCTGAAACGGCAAGGCATGACCATCCGCCACCACTTGCGTGTTTACCGACGCATAAACATCGGTTCCGACCACCTCAATGGAGGGATCTTCGTAGAGCGCGGTGATTCCCGATCCGATCGCGCCGCCGCCCAGCACGAGAACGCGCGGGCGAACTGCCTCGCGGCGCAAATGGTGCAACAGCGTGTCGCACATCCGCGCCGCCTCGGTGTTGTGGCCCAGAACTGCGCGGCGCAGCATCGTCCGAAGGCCCCGGCCACTATCGTCGCGCGGCAGAACCGAACCACGCCCGGCTTCGTAACTCGCCCGATCAAAAATGCTCGTCTCGAAATCGACCCGCCCGGGTTGGCCCTGCGTGACCGGAAATCCAACCGTTGCATAGAGGCAGGTCACCTCGCGGCAGACCCATCGCGCGCCCGCCTGCTCGACCGCGCCATGGCAGCGCGGGCAGCACAGGATGGTCCGCAAATCGGTGCGTAATGGGTCGGCGGGGCAACTGGGATCAGAATCGATCAGCGGGTGATTCGGATCAAGCCGGTCGGCGGTGCTGGCGTTGCTGAGCATGGATGGGACCCCGTATGTGCAAATAAAATTCCAGAAGATCGCGAAATCAGCCACCCAACTCGCAGCGACCGGCCTCTAAAGACGAAAAATATCAAAATCGAAACGTAAATTCAAAAATAAAACGAAAAAGCGTCAGTCCCCGAGCATCATGGAGATGCAATTCAACATCAATCCTGTTATACTGCAAGTATTCAAGAATGGCATCATCTAAATTCGGGTGTCAAAATAAATTTTACTACTTTCGCGTAAGAGGAATCGCATTATGCAACTTCTGATTACAAGACCCCACTCATGCAGGGGTCGATCGGTCGCCACGTTGATTACCGTGACCACGAAAGTATCCGCTTATGCCCGGCGTTGAATTGTCCTGCCGAACCGCGTCCCAACCGGCACCGCAGCACGCCGATGTCATCGATCCCATCGTGAACTGGCTGATTGCGCAAGTTCAATCGATATTACGTGGCCCGGCACCCCACCCGGATGACGATTTCTTCGATCTCGGCGGCGATTCAATGAGCGCTCTCGCCCTGTTCGATGCCATCGAACAACGTTACGCCTGCACGCTGCCGCTCACCACCATTTACGATGCGCCGACCATGACCGATCTCGCGGCCCGGATCGCGGCCATCCGACCCACCGAGGCGCCCCCCTCGTGCCTGATCCCGCTCAGGGGCGCGGCCCAGCCACAAGCGCGCCACGGCGCCGTCATTCTCATCCACGGGATCGGCGGCCATGTGTTCGATCTGCTGCGCCTCGGGGCGATGATCGGATCGCCCCACAGCATCGCGGCTCTCCGGGCGCGCGGCCTCGCGGCAGGCGAAACACCAGTCGACCGGATCGAAACCATGGCGGACAACGCCTTCACCCTGATCCGCGCGACCTATCCCGACCAGACGATTCATCTGGCCGGCTATTCGTTCGGCGGGATGCTTGCGATCGAAATCGGCCGCCGCCTGCGCACCGCCGGACTCAAGCTCGGCAGCATCACTCTGCTGGACACCTATCCCCAGCCCCGGTGCTGGCCGCGCGCGCAGGCGCTCGATGTCCGCTTCCGCCGCATGCGCAATCAACTCACCACCCTCCGCACGTCCGACTGGCCCACCCGGATCGCCTACGCGCGCCACCGACTCGGCTTGTGGGGCGACGCGGTTTCCGCGAAATCCTCGCGTGCCGGCTGGCTCGCCGCCCCCGACGGCGCCACCCCGGAGATTCGCGCCGTGTTCGAGGCCGCTTCCGTCGCGATCGACCAGTACCAGCCGACGATGTTCGAGGAGCCGGTCACTTTCATCAAACCGGAGACCGCCTCGGTGTTTCTCCCCACAAGGCCACGCGCCGTCTGGCAAAAATTCATGCCGCAACTCGATGTCCAGATGGTCCCGGGTGATCACATCACGATGCTCGACGAGTACGCACCCGATCTTGCCGTCCTGCTGTCACGCATTATCGCGCGGGCGGATGGCCGCCCGGCATGATCTCCCCAGTTCTGCCCGAATTCGAGCACATCGCCGCCCCGCTCGCCCATTGGGCCGCTCGCACGCCTGAGCATCCCGCGCTGATCGAGGGCACCAGGGTCTGGACCTATGCAGACTTGAACGAAGCCGTCATGGCGGCGCGAAACATCCTCCTCGCGCGGGGTGTCGTCCCCGGCGATCGCGTCGCCATCATGGGCGATAACACCGCCGCCATGATCATCCTGCTCCTTGGCGCAAGCCTTGCGGGAGCCTGGATCGTGCCCCTCAACCCCCGTTTGTCAGGGCGCGAAATTGACGAAGTCGGCCATCACGCCACGCCGCCCTGCCTGTTGTTCGCCACCTCTGCTTCCGCGAAAACGCGCCAGCACTCCGAACGCTG